>NZ_JBNHEQ010000035.1:0-45172 GCF_050016015.1 Dapis hubbardiae BLCC-M172 | reverse complement strand
CTGTTGTTGAGAGTTAAAAATTGTTGTAGCGAGAAAATTATCAATAGTCAATGGGGAAATTTCTTGGTGTGGAGAGTGACGAGCAAATATATATAGTAAGTCAAAACTATAGCGCTACAGTTATAGACAAGCTCAATGGCAAAAACCGATGTAAGTCTGATTAAGTTTTCAATTTTCTATTTCTGTTGTTGAGAGTTAAAAATTGTTGTAGCGAGAAAATTATCAATAGTCAATGGGAAAATCCTGGGTTTAGTAAGGTCAGAAAATCACAGAAACTGGATTTACTATTTTATTCCTGCTTTTTTTAGATATTGTTAATAATTTAAGTCTAATAATTTGTAGGAATCTCAAAAAATATAAAATATAAAATATCGCAAATCTATAAACCAGTAAACCATAAATGACAACTACAAAATATATCCGCCGAAAGACTCGCAAAGTACCAATATTTGAAAGAATAATGGCACTTTTAGCCCTACTAAATTTCACCCTAGTGCTATTTAACATCACCTATGTTACTTTCAGAGATTTCTATTTTGACCATATTCCAATTATCATTAAAGTATACGACCCTATTAAAGGAATTGAACCTAATAGATACACAGAAAAATACCTAGATAGTTTTGAAGAATTGAAAACAAAAATTGATGAAAATCCTGAGTCTGTAGCAGTAAAAAAACAATTAGAAAAGCTACAAGAACTTTCTGTAGATATGATTAATCAAAATCCCTTTGAAGTTGCGAATAAAAGTGGCTCTTTAGAAAAAATAAAAAACCGCATAAGAGATAAAATGGATAATGATTCTGCCAAAGAATCATTTAGAATATTTTGGAGTGAAGAACACTTAACAAAAAATAACTGGAGTGAAGAACTTGAATGGTTTGAAGTAGAAGTAGAACCATTAATTGCTAAAAATTATTATCGAGGTATTGATGAAAGTGGAAGATTAACTGATTATTTTGGCATAATTGATATACCATTTATCTTGATATTTGGTTTAGAATTTTTAGGTAGAACATTTTTAATTAGTCGCCGTTATCCTAGCGTTAATTGGCTAGAAGCAATGTTATGGCGTTGGTATGACATTTTTTTACTATTACCATTTCTACAATTTTTACGAATAATTCCTGTAACAATTCGTCTCAATGATGCTCAAATTATTAACCTTGAAACAATCAGGGCACAAGCTAGCCGTGGTTTTCTTGCTGCTATTGCTCAAGAACTAACAGAAGTAGTAATAATACAAGTAATTAATCAGGTACAAAAAGATGTAACGAACGGTGAATTAGCCAAACGAATATTTTCCTCGCAAGATAGAACTTATATAGACTTAAATAACACAAATGAAATAGAAGTTATTGCTAGTAAATTAGTACAAATAACTGTCTGTAAAGTAATACCTGAAATTCAATCAGATATAGAAGCTCTAATCCGTTATAACGTAGAAAAAATAGTTGTAGAATCTCCAACTTTTCAGAGATTTCAGCAAATACCAGGAGTAGAAAACTTAGGAAATCAATTATCGGAAAGATTAGTCAAAGAATTATCCAATCTTGCTACTGAAGTGCCCCAAAATGCTTACGAAACAGTTAAAGTTGCCATGGCAGATCCAGAGGGCAAAAAATTATCAGAAGAATTAGTTCAACACTTCAGCAAAGCGCTAGGTAGAGAATTACAACAGGAACACACTTTAGAAGAATTCCAATCTTTAGTATCAGCATTTCTTGAAGAAGTAAAGATTAACTATGTTATGGGAATGAGTGACGAAGATGTGGAGAAAATTTTAGAAGAAACTCGACAATTACAGCTTAAAGCTAATAAAAATTAAGATGCTATAATCTCAAAAGATAATCAATTATGACTAGGGAAAAAAATAACCTTTCTTGTTCACAAAAACGTTGATAGTATAGAACCCCTGAAGGTATTTATTTTTTTATACATGATGGGGGTGGTCTGTGTGGTCCGTGTGGTCCGGGTGGGGAGATGGGAGCCACTTATTCTACCTTTTTCCCCTCTGAGTATTTCTTAATCTCCTGAGGACTGTACGGGCGTTAACGATAGTTATGCGAAGCTAACGGCCGTTTCGCGGAGCGACATGAAACGCCCCTACGAGGACTGAGGACTGAGCCAAAAACTCGCAACAAAGCCCAAGATACGCTTAGGGCTTCTATAAATAAGTAGCTAAGTATGGTCTGTTCATTAATGGATAATTGATAATGGATAATTGATAATTACCTCTCCCTAAAAGGGAGAGGATTGACAAATAAGGAAAATATTTATTTCTCTTGGTCGATTAGATATGGCGTTTGCTAGCGCAAAGCTCCGCTTTATATGTCGCTCCGCGAAACGCGTAGCGTCCCGGAGGGAACGGAAACCCGAAGAATGCAGAGCCGCGTTTCATGTCGCTCCGCGAAACGCTTTTTCGTATAGGGAATGCTCCGCTTTCCATGTCGCGTAGCGTTAACGCCATCTCATCCTGACGGACTGCTCCGCAAACGACCGCTTTTCCCCTTGAAAGGGGAGGCTTCAAGGCGTGAATTATCTAATTATTTAATTGTTTAATTATTAATTATTTCGGTAAATAAATCTAGAACCCATATACAGCGCTTTTCACTCTTGATGAACCACATCCCTATAACCAAAACCTTGTAGGGACGTTGCATGCAAAGTCCTTAGAATGCAAATAACGCAAATAAATGGTACAATTATAAAAATGCTTTAGTCCCAGGGCTACGGTAATAGTCTGAGGAGTTACCATAAGAGCAATAAAGAGATAAAATTGCAGAGGTAGTAGGCACTACCGCTTTAGAAAATTCGGCAGTCAGTATATTAGTCTTAGACCGACAGTCCGAGACATTAAATAGACATGGAGGCCAAGGTAAGACTGGCGTCAAATTTTGCTGCGCGACATGAAAAGCAGCAGCCAATGAAGCGTCAACCCGTTAAGGAGCTACGGCTCAGTAGGAATCTATGTCCGTTATACAGCGGATAGGATGTCAAAATTGTCAACGGGGAGTGGGTAAAGCCCACTTTTTTTGTTGCATTTGTCCCATGACTCACCCATTAATACCACAAATTATCAAATTTGCTACCCCTATTGCTGAATCCCTAGGATTGGAATTAGTAGGAGCAGTATTTCATACAAACCAGCATCCTCCAGTTCTACGATTGGACATTCGACACCCTCATCAAGACACAGGTTTAGATGACTGTGAACGAATGAGTCATGCCATAGAAGAACAACTAGATGCAGTAAATATAATTCCGGAACCATATCTATTAGAAATATCCAGTCCTGGTATTTCTAAGTTTTTGGATAATGACCGAGATTTCATTGCCTTTAAAGGCTTTCGTGTAACTATCAATACTTCCGAACCCTATAAAGGTAAAAATAACTGGACAGGACAACTTATTCGTCGGGATCAAACAGCCGTTTACATTAACCAAAAAGGGCGACAAGTGACCATTCCACGTTCTCTCATTAGTACCGTTGAATTACAAGAAGGAAGGTAGAAATTAAAAAGGGGTCAATGCTTAATACTCAGCAATCAGATTTTTAAGAGTTTAAAAAGAGGATGCTTTATATCGGAATAACCATCTAACTTCTAGAACTCCAAGGATTTCTACCCAGGCTTTTTCAGCAGTCAGACAAGTAATATTTTGCTAAAAACTGTTTGAGGAGCATGACCAAGGGAAGATTAATAGCTGATATTTAAGTTAAAGGAAAATAGAAAATGTTATCGGAACAAATATTACTATTATGCTCTAGGTTTTTTGTTTGATAATTTTTAGCACTTACAGAGCCAAAATCAAAAATCAGGGTTTGAGATTCTGTATAAAAAATATCAAATTCCTTTGGGAGAGTTAACGGGAAACAGTTCATTTAGCAACAGTGTTTTTTTATCAAATATACTGGTCTTATTTCTTCTTCATTTCCTCTCCCAATGCAATGGGTATGACCCCCATCCGGCAATTACCGATTGGCGTTTTGCGCTTCGCAAAGCTTTTCTGCTGAATACTTCGGGTGGATAAAATCATTTACCATACGCCGTCCCTATTGCTTGTTGTATTTACTCTCTTATTACTCTCTTGAAAATGGAGCAGTCTTAAGTAGATACAAGTCCAAGACCAATACTTCATATTTGTCCTTTTTCCTAGTTTTTTTCTATCTCCAACATCTAAGCTCTCAAAAAAACAAAAAAATACTGCACTTGAATACCTAAATTATTAATGTCCTAATCTCATTAAAATTTAAACCAATTCGCCTCAATAACTATAATTTATAAAAATTTAGAGGATAAAAAATTATGTCAATGGTTAGTTTGCCTGGACTTAGAGATTTGATCGAAAATATTAGTAAAGATCGCAATTTACCAAAACAAGCAGTTCAAGCTGCTTTACGAGAAGCCTTATTAAAAGGATATGAACGCTACCGACGCACTCAACGTATAGATGGAGTCCATTTCACAGATGATTACTTTGACAACTTTGAAATAGAGTTGGACGTTGAAGAAGAAGGTTATCGAGTATTAGCTACTAAAACTATTGTTGAAGAAGTAACTAATCCAGATCACCATATAGCTCTAAAAGAAGTTCTAGAAGTAGCCTCAGAGGCTCAGTTAAATGACACAGTATTCTTAGATGTGACACCCAATAAAAATGAATTTGGTCGCATGGCTGCTATCCAAACTAAACAAGTATTAGCTCAAAAGTTACGAGATCAGCAGCGAAAAATGATTCAAGAAGAATTTCAAGATTTAGAAGGAGAAGTTCTTCAGGCCAGAGTTTTGAGATTTGAAAGGCAATCAGTTATTTTAGCTGTAAGTAGTGGCTTTGGTAGACCAGAAGTAGAAGCTGAACTGCCGAAAAGAGAACAACTACCTAACGACAACTACCGTGCTAATGCAACTTTCAAAGTTTATCTGAAACGGGTATGTGAAGGCTCAACTCGTGGGCCTCAGTTACTTGTGTCTAGAGCTGATGCTGGTTTAGTGGTTTATTTATTTGAAAATGAGGTCCCAGAAATTGAAGATGAAATAGTGAGAATTGTGGCAGTTGCCAGAGAGGCTAATCCACCATCCCGGCACGTTGGTCCCCGAACTAAAATAGCAGTTGATACTCTAGAAAGAGATGTAGATCCTGTGGGAGCTTGCATTGGTGCAAGGGGATCGAGAATTCAGGTAGTGGTGAATGAATTGAGGGGTGAAAAAATAGATGTAATTCGCTGGTCTCCAGACCCCTCTACCTATATTGCTAATTCTCTTAGTCCAGCTACAGTAGATGAAGTTCGTTTGATTGATCCAGAGGAAAGGAGGTCTCATATTTTGGTGTCTGAGGACCAACTTAGTTTGGCGATCGGTAAGGAAGGACAAAATGTACGTCTAGCAGCTCGTCTTACTGGCTGGAAAATTGATATAAAGGACACTGGTAAATATGACCATGCTGAAGAAGATAGCAAAGTTGCGGCTGAAGTATCTCATCGTCAGGCATTGGCTGAACAAGAAGAAAATGAAACTGAGGAAGCAGAGTTAGAGGTAATAGAAAATACTTTTGACGAAAATTTTGACGAACCAGATGATTCTTTAGAAGTTGATGAAGGTGAAACTGAATATCCTGTAGAATTAACTTAGGTATAAGGTTCAATAATTAATAATTAATAATTAATAATTACCTCTTGTTCTAATAGAAAGATTAGCTAAAAGGAATTTTTTTCTTTTTTCTCCATGATATTGAGAAGCTTTATACCTTAATTTTTAGGTAATAATTTTAGGGGTCAAGCTCATTAATTAAAATCACAGTTAATCTAATTAGGGTTTAGTGAAAAAAATCGGAATAGTTCGGAATAGTATTGAAAAATTATTCAAGCAAAGCTTATGACGATCAAAAAATATCATTATTGACTAAGAGATAATTTTAACTTATAAAAAGAAGGCGAAAGCAGTATGCTCTGCAATGCGGAGCATAACAAAGGGAAATCGCCCCTACTACTCCTGACTCCTAAAAAAATCCCTAGCTATTTGTAGTAAACATTTATCAAATTTATCTAAGATTTTTCCATTTATTCATCAGGCTATCATTATACCAATTACCATCCATTAATGCTATGCTTAGGTGATACTTCAATTATTAAGTAATTAACATAGGTCGATGAAACCTTTTTAATAATTATTAGCTAGTATAGCAATCCTATTTTATTTGTGGCAAAAATATTGCCGCTTTTTAAGGAACAGGGAATAGGGAACAGCCGTAAGTTTCAAGTTTTTTATCTACTTTTTGATTACCCGCGACCTATTTTAGGATTGCTATAGCGTGTTAATTATTCATCTTTTTAATTTTACCCCACTTCCCTACTCTCTTACTCCCTGGCTCAAGATACAGGTTCAAAAGTTTGTGATAAATAGTATTATTTGGTGTAGCATTATTACCAAGGAAAAGCTGAAGTCTAATACCTGAATACTTACGATTGCAGTAAAGATTAATGATATTATAGAGAGTATCCATAAAAATATTTGGTTTATCTTGACTGATTGTTCTGCAAAAAAATCTAGAGAATTGACTAAAAAAATCACTAAAAAACAGAGCCTAAATGAAACAAAATTACCGTCGGTGTGTTAGTTGTAAAAAACTTGCTCCTAAAGAAGAATTTTGGCGAGTTGTTCGGATCAAACAATCTGATACTATTAGATTAGATGAGGGAGAAGGTCGTTCAGCTTACATTTGTCCAGAAGTGGAATGTTTGAAAATTGCCGATAAAAAAAATAAGTTAGGACGTTCACTTAAAGCTTATGTACCAACAGGAATATACCAATCACTATGGCAAAGATTGGAAAACTCATAATCCAAAGCTACCGAAAGTCACTAATGATAATACTTAAAATAATTTCACTAAACAAATTGAAAACCATTATTAATTTGTATATTCTCTAGCAGTTAAATATTTAGGATATAATTTAGTATAATCTAATATTGACCTTATAGATAGTTAGGAGAGTATTGATACCAGCCAAAAACGACAAAGACTGTTAGTATAAAAGTTGAACCAGTAAAATACTTCCCAAAAAGCAACTACCCTCAAAAAAAATATGGATAGTAAGCTAAATTAAAATTTAATCATATTTCTATAATTAATGCTATTATAGAAATAATAATTGACAATATTAACAAATTTTTAGATATTTGCTCGATTAAAACTATATTACTAGATATAAGGCTATCAAAGCAGATATAACTGTTAAATCTTTACTACCACCATATAAAAGTAAGTTGAACTACCGTAATAGTGTGGTATATAGAGTGGTTAGACATAGTTTAATTAGTTATAACGGTTAAAAATATAACTATCATTGGAACGAATATTTAAAATATCGCTCAAGAGTTAGGATTTTTATTTCCTTTAAGTCTCTGCTTATACCAGGCAAAGCCTACAGAAAGCTATATCTGTAATGGTGATCAATGATTTGAGGAATTCAAGGATCAAGAAGGCAATTGCCGTTAACTTATGAAAAGTTTAAATAAGTAGATTTATCCTATGTTTAAACAACCTTAGCTGAGTAATGCTAACCTGATTTATGTTGCCTAGTGAAGCATAATAGCTGTGACTGTAGTTAAATTCAATAAATGAGTCAAATCTAAATAGATTTTTAGATATAATCTAGTATATCAGTGATATCTATAAAATCAAACCCTTGACTTAAGTATCAGAGATATTATAGGTATAAAAGTTAACAAGCAAAAAAATATAAACTGGCCTCAAGTATAACTTGATTTATGATATTCAACTTAAACTATTAAGATTCTGATTCATCAACTTAGATTTTGGCCGAGCATTCGGCAGAAAAACTCTTACTTTCACCTAGCTTTGGTGGAACTTAGGTAAGCCCGATAGATAACTGACAGACCCTAAGTATAGAAACTATTTCAGTATCTTAATGTTTATTCAAACGCTCAAATCTAAAGTTAAAGATATATAGTTAGCAAACTTCTATAATAATTAACTATCTGAAAATAATGATTAGTTTTGATGATAAAAAATATCATAGCTCAAATTACCAAGCAATTACTTCCAAGTGTGGAAACTGCTAAGGTAAAAACTGAAAAAAACCTTTTCAGGCACAAAACTGAACATAAAGCTAGTATAATTTTAGTGTAGTCCTTAAATCAAGATTATGGCAATGTAAAAATAGATATTTTAAAGAGAGGTTAGAGTGGATGAACAATGGAAAAGTAAGAATTTACGAATTATCAAAGGAATTGAATTTGGATAACAAAGATATATTAGCAGTTTGTCAAAGGCTCAACATATCAGTGAAGAGTCATAGTAGCACTATTACAGAATCAGAAGCAGAACTAATTCGCACAACAGCAGAAAACTTACCCCACTCTCCCAGTAAGTCTGCTGCTCCAGAAAAAAGTAACTCTCACTCATCAGATTCAACTGCAAATTATAACGAACAGAAAAAACAACAGATACTAGAAATACGCAAACCTAAACCATTATTAGAAAAATCTCAACAAAAAAATTACAGCAAAATAGATAATAATTTAGTGACAACTCCTCCAAATCCTTCAGTATTAGATAACCAACTTAAAGCACCCAGTAGACCAAGGCCAAATTCTCCCGTGAAGTCAGAGGTAGTAAAAGATAAATCTGGATTAGAAGTAGGCAATAATTCTCTGGCACAACATCCGAATCAACCATTAAACAAAGACCGTACTCCCGATCAAAAAGATACTACGGAAAAGCAAACAGCAGAAGTGCCAAAGCTAGTAGCTCCACCAGCAAGGCCAGCTCCTCCTAGCTTAAATCGAAATCCACGAAATACTAGCATTAGTAAGCCAAATCAAAAAAACAAAAAACCAAAACAAGAAGGTAAAAAAAGAAAAGATAAAGAAGAAAAACCCACTGAAAAACAGCCCTTTGTATCTAAAAAAGACAATAAAGATACTCCCCATAGAGATAGAGAAAGTGTAAAAACATCTCCTCCAGCCCCTGAAACTTCCCCTCAAGCAAAACCAAAACATCGAGAGAAACCTACAGTTAAACTAAAGCAGGTGCAAGAAAAGAAACCTCAACTTGCACCCAAGCCGAAACTAACAACATCTGTGACAGAAGAATCAACAGATATTGTTGTAGATGTGGAAGCAAAAGAGCAAGAAGAGAATGTTATAGAAACTGTAAATTATGATTTAGAAAAACCAAGACGAAAAGCAATAGCTCCAAATAAGCCAACTTTAGCGAAAGCGAAGAAAGGTTCAAAGTGGGATGAAGAAGAAGAAGATCCCAGCGAAATTGCGCAGAAAAATGCTAAATCTACTGCCAAGGCCAAACGTCTTCGTCCAAAACCTATGCTGGAAGATGAAGATGAAGAATTAGCAGAACTTTTGAATAAGCCTGCACCAGTAACAATGAGTTTATCTTTAGCTCGTCCGGCAAAACCAAAAAGTTTTACGGAAAAAAATAAGCCTCAGTCTGGTAGCAATACTTCCAACATTAAAAAGAAATCTAGTCAATCTCGTGAATCTGTCAAGTCTGAAAGTAGCGAACAAACTCAACCTGCTGAACTAAAACCTGTAGAAAAGTTAGTTATTAGTGCTTCCATGACAGTGCAGGAATTAGCATTAGCTTTAGCAGTGCCAGAAACAGAGATTATCAGAAGACTGTTTATGAAAGGCATCGCAGTCAATATTACTGAAAGCTTAGATATTCCTACCATAGAAATGGTTGTACAAGAGGAAGGAATACCTATAGAAATTCCAGAAGAGCAATCAGCAGCCAAGAAAACTACTGAAATGCTGGAAGATGCAGATTTGGAAAGTCTTAAACGCCGTCCTCCAGTTGTAACAATTATGGGACACGTCGATCATGGAAAAACCAGTCTCCTAGATTCTATTCGTGCAACTAAAGTAGCAGCAGGGGAAGCAGGTGGTATTACTCAGCATATTGGGGCCTACCATGTTGACGTGGAACATGAAGGCCAGATGCAGCAAGTAGTATTTTTAGATACTCCTGGTCACGAAGCTTTTACGGCAATGCGAGCTAGGGGGGCAAGAGTTACGGATGTTGCCATTTTGGTTGTAGCTGCAGATGATGGGGTACAACCACAAACTATAGAAGCTATCAGCCATGCTAAAGCTGCGGAAGTACCACTGATAGTAGCAATTAACAAAATTGACAAGGAAGAAGCTAACCCTGATCGTGTTAAACAAGAATTAATGGAACATGGTCTAGTACCTGAAGAGTGGGGTGGGGATGCAATTATGGTTCCAGTTAGTGCTATCCAGAAACAAAATTTGGATACTTTGCTGGAAATGATTTTGCTGGTTTCGGAAGTAGAAGATTTACAAGCTAATCCAGAACGTTTGGCCAAAGGCACAGTTATTGAGGCTAATTTGGATAAAGCTAGAGGTCCAATAGCTACTTTATTAGTACAAAATGGAACTTTAAAAGTAGGAGATATTGTAGTTGCCGGTTCAGTCTATGGAAAAGTACGGGCAATGATAGATGACCGAGGCGATCGAGTAGAGAAAGCTAGTCCATCTTTTGCTGTGGAAGTTCTTGGTCTTAGAGATGTGCCTCAAGCTGGTGATGAGTTTGAAGTGTTAGAGAATGAAAAAGAAGCTTCAGCTATTACAGGAGAAAGAGCAGATGCGAAAAGAGAATCGCGAATTATGCGCCGAACCAGTTTGGGTGCTGTTTCAGCTCGTGCCCAGGAAGGAGAACTCAAAGAACTCAACTTGATACTAAAAGCAGATGTTCAAGGTTCAATAGAGGCTATTGTTGGAGCTCTACGACAACTACCTCAAAAGGAAGTGCAACTAAGGTTACTACTATCTGGAGCTGGAGAAGTGACAGAAACGGATATTGACTTAGCAGCAGCTAGTGAAGCTGTGATTATTGGCTTTAATACGACCATGGCATCAGGAGCGCGTCCGGCTGCAGATGCTGCTGGAGTAGATGTTAGAGAATACGATGTTATCTACAAACTTTTGGATGATATCCAAGGGGCAATGGAAGGTCTATTAGATCCTGAGCTAGTAGAAGAGCCATTAGGTGAAGTAGAAGTCCGTGCTGTGTTTACAATTAACCGTGGTGCTGTTGCTGGTTGCTATGTTTTATCTGGTAAAGTTGTCCGTAATTGCAAAGTGCGAGTACGTCGGAATGGAGAAGTTATACACGAAGGTATATTAGACTCCCTCAGACGTATGAAGGATGATGTTAAAGAAGTAAATGCAGGTTATGAATGTGGTATTAGTTTCGACAGCTTTAGTAATTGGAGTGAAGGAGATATAATTGAAGGTTACCAAATGGTAACTAAGCGTCGGAAACTATCTACCTAAAATAGTTAGCATTAGACGGAAATTGCTTTGATGCAATTTCCGTTAAATTACAAAGTACTATGTTTGACTCAAATTTAATGTTATCTAAATAACTACACAGAATTAGATAAAGTATAGCAATCCTAAATAGGGCTTGCTGATTAAATATCAAAGCAATGACAGATAAAGGTTTGAGCAATTTTATCTCTGGAAAAAGTACCAGCTTTTTGATTGATAAAGCCGAAAAGGTTAGCATTTTGGGTAGACGCGAGGCCAAAAAATCACTCTTACTATTCTTCCTCCTGCCTCCTCTATAATTCCCACTTCTCCTGTACGGATTATTTCCGTTTGTCATGCTCCTAATTACGCGTTTACGTTTGCAGAGCATTCCGAAGGAAAGTATTCCGGAACGGAAATCACCCCTAGGACTACTACCCTTACCCATAATAATTTTTCAGCAAACCCTAAATAGGTTGCGGGTAATCAAAAAGTAGATCAACAACTTAAAACTCCCGCCTGTTCACTGTTCCCTGTGGCCTAAAAGCGGTAAGGTTTTTATACACAAATAAAATAGGACTGCTATATTTGTATTTATTATAATATTGCAACTAGAGATAGACCAAAATTACCTTGCAGAGTGGCAAGTAGGGGATAATTTTTGGAAGTTGCTAATTGATGGGGTGATTTATCTCCAGGGGGTAATGTTTCCGTGGTTATCACTATGGTTGATTTGGACAAACTACAGAGAAATAATACCAGTTTGATAAATGTTTGGTATAAATTTGGATTATTGGTATAACTCAAGATTCACGAGGCATAGAGGAATATTCTATACAGGATTTATCAAAGTAAGGGTTTATTTTTATTATAGTAAAAATCATACCTAAAATATTTCAAGCCTTCTAAATTATTTCTAAAATTCTTTTGTCAAATTGATTTTTTTTGAGTCAGTATCGAATCTAAAAGTCAAGATTTGATGACATATATAATCTGATAGGAATGTCTGGTTTATGGCTAGTGAGTTATCTTTAAAGAAGAAGCTGAAATATCAGCAATTTTATCACTAAAAGTGTGTCCTTTATTCATTAGGTAAATTTTATGGGTAATTTTAATGCGACTTCTGGGAAAAATAACTCAGCCAAGGCAATTAAAAAAAATGAGGCAGAATCTCGGATTTGGGATAGTTTGAAGCAAGCGATCGCTTTAACTTCAGGATTTCAGAGATGGCAATTAGAACGTAATGTTAATAATAATCAGCAACAAAATATACCCTTAGATAGACAAGTTAGTTTATATTTACGAGAAACTCTGGAAACACTAGCTTACTAAAAAAAAGTAAGCTATATTACAGTTCTCCTGGCTAATTTTTTAATTTTGCCATAATTTAGGGTTTGCTGAAAAAGTCTTTTTGTAGGGGTAGAAGTCAGGAGTTAGGAGTTAGGAGTCAGGAGTTAAGAGTTAGGGGAATTACAGAGAATGTAGTCGGAAAAATTGTCCCTCAACTTTTCCACCCTTGTCTGCTCAAAATCCTCAGATTTTAAGCTTAAGGGATCAAAAGCTTGCACTTTTTTCCTACACGCAAATGCTAAAATTTATATATATATAAATGCTTTTAGATTTAATCAGCAAGCCTTAATTCTTAAAACAGTAGTAAATCACAAAATGCCTAGTTCTACAAATCTAGAACTAGGCATTTTGCTTTTAAAAACAGATTTTTTATATTTAGGGTCTTTATATTAGTTAACCCCAATTAAAGTTTAAGGTCTTTATATGAGCTGACCTCAATTGATTTATATATACTATTTCACAATAACTTTACAGGGATCGGTGATTTCGTAATATTTTCTTTATTTTTATATATTTTTATGGCCAAATATATATCATTGTTGCCAAATGTAAACTTTTATGACTTGGGACAGAAGGACGTTAAGGAAGTCAGAAGTCAGAAGTTAGAAGTTAGAAGTTAGAAGTGATCCCTGACTAAGTGGTTAGCTACTTGGAGCGCTACCAGGTGCGCGATGGAACGGCGCGGGATCTTAATAAATGTCCGCGCCCTATTTGCATACTGCTATATTAAAAATCTTAAGCCCTTACTCCAAACGAAACAGCCAAATCATCAAAGCCATAACTCCAACTTGTAAAGCAAAGTTAGGAAAAGCAGAGCCAATATTTTGGCCAGCGATAATTTTGGCGAAAGAAATAAAAGCTCCAATAAAACCAGAAGCTCCGAAAGCCACATAGATAAATTTTCGTAATCCTCGATAGGGAGCATCTAGTTCAGCTTTTAGACGAGCATATTTTTCTGGATCGAGTTTAGTTTGACTGTGAGAATTGTTTGAGTTTGGAGTTGGCATAGTGTTAAGAAACAGACTTAATTAATATTTTTAATCGCATTAATCAGGTAATGCAATCTTCTATAGGATAATTGATAAAAAAGTTTAATACTTATAAGTAATAATTTTGAATTTAATATTATCTCATAAGATTCTATTTTTGAATGAATTATATTCTACATAATTGACTGATAGTAGTTTTCATTCTAGTAGACTATGCTCCAAGATGTTCCATGAAATTTCCTCATAAGGAATCTAGTTTTGACTATGTTTTATATCTTATTAACGGAACTTATAGTCAGCTTAAACAATCAGCAAAATAGTTATACTTTTTATTATAAAAACAGTACGATTATAAAATTAGAAACTACTCCATACTCTACGGTCAAATCTGATATATATAAGGTGAGAAAAATCACACTGTGTTGAAGCCAAGCAAATTATAAATACTGAATAATTAACCTAAATATAAGAGTGAAATTCAAAGATTCAAAATCACTTAAGTAGTTGTGAAAATAAATTTTCTAGTTGAGATAAAGAATAGGAAACAGGGAGTCATACAAAATCCGGTTTATAGAGTACCCTTTTGGGGAGATGGGGAGATGGTTAGAGAGGATTTTTCAAAAGGTACTTTTAATAACCGCATTTGGTATTAATAGAATGTGTAATTAATTTTGTGAACCTTAAATATAGCAATATTATTTGAGTTGTGAGATATTTTAGACTTTTAGGGAACAGGGAACAGATAATAAAGAAAAAACTAATATACATGAATCCTTAAACCACTATTTTCTAGACTGTTAGAGAATAGTAAAACTATCACATTTTATTCGTGATTTCTATATAGCAATCCTATTTAAGTTGTGATGTTTTGGTGGCAGTTAGGAGTTAGGAGTCAGGAGTCAGAATTTTCAAGGTTTTTAGCTCAAATAAACTATTAGAAAAATTATTACAACCAATACGCTGATTGCTATATCTATAAATATTATGCCCAGATAATCGGATATATTTGAGTAGAAAATTAGAAAGATAATAGCATTTATCCTCAAGCTTCAGCTTGACTTTACCGAAAAATTCAATTATAAAGCATCTCCTTTCATAGAGAAAAAAGAAAAAATTCTTTAATTAGCCAATTTTCTTATTTCTAAAAAGAGGTAATTGTGAATTGTGAATTATTAATTATTAATTTTTATAGTCGTTTAACTTTATAGTAATTCCCACAGTTATGAGGTACAGTTGTTGTTATTCTTTTCTATTCCCCATTTCCCCATTTCCCCATTTCCCCTACTCCCTACTCCCTACTCCCTAAAACAAAAGAGTTTTGTACCTCACGCTTTTTGGGAATTGCTATAGATTGAGACAAGTGTTTCTTGCTATCTATCATAAGGATTTCATCCTCAAATGAAAACCCTCAAAAAGTTAGGATAAAAGGCAGACAGGCATAGAAAAATCAAGAGAAAATTATTCTTTCTACTTTCTCTGTATTTCCATAAATCACACAGTCTGCTTTTTTCAGCAAACCCTAATAATAATTAATAATTAATAATTAAACTTACCTTTGTAGCAACAACAAAACTGTCTGCAACGAACCAACAAAAACACCTAAAACTCCACCCAAATTAACAATAGCTTGCAACTCATTTTTAACAATTACATTAACCGCAACTTCCAACTCTTCAGCAGAAGTACCTTTAATCCTGTCAATAATTACTTGATCGATATCTAAAATAGGAATTGCCATAGCGACAATATTTTCTAAATCTCGCTCCAAATAACGTTCTAAAATCAAAGCTAATTCTTGACTCACTAACTCCAGAGAACTATTCATTATTGATGAAGCTTGTAAACGATTAATAATTAAATCCGCAATATGCTCCCAATCAACAGATAAACTTACAGCCTGAATCAAATCAGCACCACGTTCTTGTAGATATAAACGTACACTATCCCGCATAGTATTTCTTAACTGGCGTACCGTAGAAACAGGTAAATTTTGCATAGAAAGATTGTGTAACCATTCCTGAATTCTTTCTCTAACACCCAATGCAGTAATTAATTCCGTTAAGCGTTGATTAGTTAGCTCTCTCTCATCTAAACAAAAAGTTCTTAATCTAGTAAGAGTATTACGCAGCCCAAACAAATTAGCTACTACCCAATAAGTACCACTAGCTTTTTCACGAAAACCTTCATCAATAATTGAAATATTTTGATCTGTGAGAAAATCAATTAAAGTCTGTCTTAATACATCTGGCGGTAAAACAACTTTAAGCAACCAATCTGATAGTTGAGCCGCCTGCATTTCAGTTAGTTGAAACTCTAGCAAAATCTGGTCAAAAATTTGGTTTAGTTGAGCTTCCAAAAAATCTTCTCTCTTTGCCCAAACTTTCAGAAGTCGTGGCAAAGATTGACCTAATAAATCGCGCAAAATATTTGCTAGAATTTTAGTAGTTCTTGTATTTGTATCAAGCTTTAATTGTTCTAAAGCCATTCGCAATAGCCAAAGAATAGCTGCCTCCATCCGTTCAGTTTGTAACAAACGACGTGCTAAATTTTGCAACTCTGAAGGAGTTAACAAAGAACCCATTATGGTATCAGCAACTCGTTTTGCTAAACGTTCTTGGTTAGCAGGAATTAAGCCTGGAGTAAAGGGTAGCTTTCGTCGAAAAATATAATAAGGACGATAAGGACGAAATAGCATTTTTATAGCTATATCATTAGTGAAATAGCCAATAATTCCACCTGCAATTGGTGGTACAAAATAAAGCCAGATATTAGACAATTTTGATTACCTAAAAGCAAAGTTGAAAGCCCCGTCTATGGGTAAGCGGGAATGAAAATAAGGGAGATATTTAAGCTTGACAGTTTTAGCTAGACTGTGCTAACTTATCATAAAGTTAGGTAGAGTAAATTTTTTAGTGTAATTATCTTGTAACTGAGAAATAAATACTCCTTAAGTAATTAAGTAATAAAGAATCGTCTCAATAGACAAGAAATTTTATTATGACTACACCACTAAAAATAATCTATTTCAGGTTAAGTTGACAATGATGGCTTTGACTTTGCCTAAATTACCTAAATTACTCGGTAAATAGATTTCTATCGAAAAATAATTAGAATGTATGTGGTGTTAATCATAAATTAGGGTTTGCTGAAAAAGCATGAGTTTTAGGAGTAGGAGTCAGGAGTCAGGAGTCAGGAGTCAGGAGTCAGGAGAAATGGGTATGGAAGCGAGGAGGTCTCGGAAGAATCATCCCTTGATTTTTTTGCCTCGCATCAGCCTAAAATCCTAGCTTTTTAAGCTTTTTACACCCAAAACCTTGTACTTTTTTCAGGAGTTAAAAAGCCTAAAGCTTTTATATGTAAAAGCTTTGAGATTTATTCAGCAAGCCCTAAGTAAATATATTAAAGCTTTTAGAGTTATATTAAGCTACTACTACAACTAGATTTATGTATCTACTGAGAGGTAGTATAAGTAGTCGTGCAAAATTATTTGTATATAATTTCGTCTTTAAGCCTGAACAGACTAAGAAGTTAATGCACAATTAATTTTGCTTAAGCACTTATTTAGAATGAAATAGACTTAACCATTTGCTAGTAAAATACTAAGCATCTCCCTAACTTTTAGTTCCTTGGATATTCAATTCAAATTATCTACCTTCAGAGAACTAATAAGTAAACTATTACAGTAATAATTTATCTATCAGAATTTCAACTAACACAAAAAATATTGCTCCTATTCCTATTAAGAGTGCTTATTTTTCATTGAGTAAAATTACTAAAGAAATTATTTTGTAATTACTAATATTCCCATCATCCCTCCAAAAATAGGGTAATGTTTGCAATTGACAAATCCGGCTTGATATGCTAAATTAACTTGCTCTAAGCCTGTAGGAAATTTGGTTAAACTAGGACTAATATAAGCATATTCCTTAGTTAACCCCAAATTACGAGCCACTGGAACTACAACCGTATCCAGATACCACTTTTGAAACCCTCGTACAGCCGAACTACTCGGACGGTGCATATCTAAAATTGCTGCCTTAGCATTAGGCTTGAGGACTCTATATAACTCTTGTAAACAAAGGGGAATATCCGAGACATTACGGAGACCATACCCCATCGTAGCACAATCGAAATAATTATCAGCAAAAGGCAAACTCAAAGCATCAGCCTCAACCCAATCAATAGGACTAATCTTGCCCAATAAAGGGGGTTGGCGTTTACGAGCGATCGCCAACTGCTCCACAGAAAAATCGACCCCAAAGACCTGACCCGTACTTCCTACACACTTGGCCAGCATCCAAGCCAAATCGCCACTACCACAACACAAATCTAGACAAGTAGAACCATAACGAGCCTCACTCCACATTACAGCCATTTGTTTCCAGGTTTTATGTATTCCCAGACTTAATAAATCATTCAGTTGGTCATAAACAGGGGCAATTTTATTAAATATGGCCTGAACCTCTGTGGAATCATCAATCATAGAATTAAGTCAAAATTTTCAGTTTCAAGCTATTCAAAGCTATATAAAGTCAACGCCAGTAATTGAGCTGAGACATTAATTGTACTCAGTTCTTCTGGGCGCAGTGTACTGGGTTGTTGCCATTGGAGGGACATCAAAGCTAGAAGTTTTTGCCGATGGGAAATTGGAATGACAATATGAGCGTTTATACCCGAAGTTTGATAATGTGAAACATCAGAAAGCTTAGTATCTTCTGAAACATTCATCACAGATTGTACATTCCCAGAAGCGATCGCTTCCATTACCAGAGGGTCATTAGCCAACCAGTTATCAACCTTACCAAGCTGACTACTCAATCCTTGAATCGAGCTTAAACTATTATCCTCAATCAATTGTAAAATACATAAATCCGTAGAAAAAGTTTCACTATAAATAGATGTAATTTCTGCCAAAGCTTCTTCTATACTCCCAGACTTCTGAGAGACATCAACAACCGTATTTAACAAATCCAATTGAGTTTGAGACTTTTCCAGATATTCAGTACGTTGATTCAAAACTTCATAAGTCTGTGCAGCCTTTTGTACAACTCCCTTTAGCTCACAGGGGTCCCAAGGTTTAGTAATATACTTATATACCTGTCCAGAATTTATCGCCTCTACCAAATCTTCTATATCAGTAAATCCAGTGAGAATAATTCTGACTGTATTAGGGAACTGGGGCAAAGTTTTCCTTAAAAACTCTGTACCCTTCATTTCTGGCATCCTTTGATCGGAGATAATTACTGCCACCTCTCCCTCTAAGGCCAAAATTTCCAAAGCCTGAATCCCACTTTCAGCTTTGAGAACACTAAAATCTCGTCGAAAGGTGCGGTAGAGTAAGTCCAAATTATCTGGTTCATCATCTACTACCAGCATTTTAGGTTTCTTTTTTCTGGTTAGGCTCATCAGTTGAATTCTAATGCTATCTAACTGTTGAGGAATTGCTTCCATTCAAACAAACCCCTTCAATTGTATTTCTAAAGTAGCATAATAATAATTCTATGTATCAATTATAAAGAAATATCTAGTTTTGAATAATTATATAGCTATCAACTGTTACTTTACTACTTTATGAGGCTAATTGTTGATTAAGTGCCAGTTGCATTTTCAATTAAGCCCAGAATATCTATAGGCCATAGCAATATATAATAGTTAGATATTATAGCATAGTGAGACTACTAAATAAATCCCGCGAGTCATTTAAAATCAGCAGGGTTAAAAGCGCCTGGCTCTAATCTACTGCTCAAACTTTGGTAGCATGGTTATTTCAGTTATCAGTTAACACCACTTCCTACTGAAGTAGTGGTACTTAGACATTTTTCAGTTGTAAAAATAGCTGGAAGTCAGTCGAGACAAAGGAATTACGTCGCTCCCTAAAAATGCCTGGAAGCCTTGATATTTAAGGATTTACACCTTGTTAATATCGAACCATCTGCCTGTATATATTTGAAACTGTTTTGTAGTTTTGTTTTGTTTAACTTCCAGTAGGAGGCTGGAAATACTCAAACCTTATTGTTACATCCCCTTAAAAGGGGAGTCTTGAGACCTGATTTTCTGGTCAAAAGTATATTCTATTTGCAAACAAAAAAAGTGCCCTCTAAATTATGACTGAAACACCACAAAATTCTACTAACCAGCAACAAAAATCAACAAATCCAGTAGATGCAGAAAACTTAATTGGTTTACTGCGCCGCAAAGAAAGTAATTGGGTAGAGTGGGGAAATGCTTGTGCTGCTCTACAAAAAGCTGGATATACTTCTCAGCAAATATTTGAGGCAACAGGATTTGAACCAGTACAGCAAAATCAGGTAATAGTTGGGTCTCAAGTATATACAAGTATTGTCAATGCCAATATTAAGGAAAATGCTTTATCGCCAAGCATAACAAATGTTCTATCACGCTTCGAGAGAACGGGTAGTGATATCCTCTACGAATTGAGAATTTTAACTCAGGAACAAAGAATTATCGCAACTGAGTTTATAGTTGCTCATAATCTTGATGTGGATGATGCTAAAGATGTAGCAAAAGCAATCAAAGATTTTGCTCGGATGAAAACAATACCAGAAGGATTTTCTGATGCACCAGGAGATATAGTAGCATATCAATGTTGGAAACAAGCAAGGCAACAAAATGACCTACAACATAGGTCTCGTCTAATTGCCAAAGGTCTCAAATTAGCAGATTCTCAAACAGCTAGAAAACAACTTGAACAACTATTAACTGATTTTACTGTTGTTTCTCAAAGAGCAGCTCCCCGTTTACCAGTTTATCGACTGGAGCAAGAAGAAGAGTTACCTCGTATTTTACCAGTAGTCGGAAAATTACCTCTGAACACAGAAGACTTTAAAGCGGTACCTATTGTTGAAGAAGTGGAACCATTTAGAATAGTCAAGTTTTCTGGTGGAGCGGGTGCTTGGGTAGCGATACCCGGATGGCGAGTTGTCATGCAAGCAGAAGATCCAGTAGTGCTGATTGAAAATAGCGATCGCTTACCTACTCCTATACCTGGTACTACTGAAGAAGTTTTATTAATTATTGATAGAAGTCAACGTCAATGGCATGAAGATGGTTATTTTATTGTAGACCAAGACGGTCAAATAGTAATGCAGTGGTTTGATCAGGAACCTAATATACCTTTACTTGGAAGAGCTTTGTTAGTCTTAAGACCTAAAAAGATTCTCGATCAAGAAATTATTAAAGACTTGTGGCAAGTTGAAGAATAAACATTTCAGTTAACGGTTAGTAGTGACACTTTCTGTTCCGGAATGCTCCGCAAACACGGAGTGTTACTACATCAGTTATCAGTAGGAAATGGTTTTGTTGCATGAAAGCATATAGCTGCAACACTTGCTTGTGCATATTGACAATAATAACGTGCGGAAACTGTTGTAACTATTCGACAATAGATAAATAGAACATCAACGTTGATGTAGAAAAAGGCTGAAACTTTTGCCTATAAAGGCTTTGAGGTTTAATTAGCCTGCCCTAACTATTGTCCAATAGATGAATATAACATCAATGTTGATGTAGGAGGGGGCTGAAACTTTTGCCTGTAAAGGCTTTGAGGTTTAATTAGCCAGCTATAACTATTGTCCAATAGATGAATATAACATCAATAATATCGCAAGAGAGGGATATAGCTGGGCAATGGATGCTCTATCGCTACTTTCATGCAATAATATAGAATCCGGATAATTACTATACCCTGCGTCCGCAGCGACTGGAAGGGAGTGGAAGGTTTGCGGAGCATTCCGGAACGGATAGCAATCTCAGAGGTTTCACGAGATTGCTTCCTATCGTCGCTGCGGACGACTTTTCAACCGGATTCTATATAAAGCCGTAGGAAATACAAATTTTAGCAGGAAATATGTAAAGATTGAGAATTAGTTTTTGAGCAGTTAGTTACAAGATATCTTAAAATAAGAATGTATATTGTAGGGGCGTTTTCCTGACGGAATGCTCCGCAAACATGTCGCGTAGCGTTAACGCGCGTTGTGCGGAACGCTAAATAGCCATTTGCCCCTACGCATTGTATGACGAGCAAAGGAATTATATTACTTTGAAGCCAACGGATTTAATATTATTAATTGGCGTTGCACAATCAGGAATGATGAAATCTGAAAGTAGATATTTTTGGATAATTCTTTTCTCAATATATATACAGTTTAAAATCTATTATCATTCTTTAATGTGCAACCCCGATTAATTCATTATTTATTCTCTCAGGAGACATTAGTATCCTTGGAGAATTAAAAATTATCATAGCCCAGGAAAAGCTGTTTGGGTAGCATTCCGCAGGAAAGGATGAGCTAAATGCTAATAGCTGAATGTTTCTAGCAATTTCCTAAAGTCAGGCTAGAAATAATTTTACATCTTAGATTTCAAGCTTGATATATACTTTTACAAGTGTTGTTTAAGTTTATAAAATTGGTATTACATATCAATTTTATGAGGATGCAATTACAAAACTTTTGAGTATAATGAGGTACACTTTACAGCGCTTTTCAGATGGATAAACCACATCGTCACAACCAAAACTTTGTAGGGAGTAACCATGGTTAATCCCTACTGTGGTCTACTCAAATGAAAACTGCTGTAATACTAATCTTTCTTCCCTATTCTCTTTTTACTAATCTCTCTTCCCTATTCCCTATTCCCTATTCCCTAGATAAAAAAATGACAATTCCTGTAATGAATCTGCCTTGGATAGATTCACCTTTTTTTGAACAAATTTTCAGTCAGTTAAATTTAGACAATAAAACCAAAGAACTTGTCAAACAATTTGCAGAACAAGGCTATGTAATTATAGATGACTTAGGTATAGAAAATATTGGAGAAATTATAGATAGAATAGTTAAAGATTTAACTCCAATATATGGAGACAAAGGCAGAGTAGAATCAGCTTGGATTTATCACGATAGAATTCAAGATGGTTGGACATTCAATCAAGATGTCAAAAAAATTGCCACTGCTCCTAAAATTATTAACCTATTAAAAATACTTTATCAGCGAGAACCAATCCCTTTTCAAACCCTAAATTTCAGATTTGGTACTGAACAAACTACTCATAGTGACAGTATACATTTTAGTTCAATTCCAAGTAGATTTATGTGTGGAGTTTGGGTAGCTCTGGAAGATATAGATGCCAATAACGGTCCGCTACATTATTATCCTGGTAGTCAGAAATTACCAACTTTTGATTTAAACGATTTGGGAATTACAGGCAGTTATCAGAATAAACCTTATGATACTTATCCTATATATCAAGAGTTTTTACAGTCATTAATTGAACACAATAGTTTGGAAAAAGTAGAACTTTATGTAAAGAAAGGACAAGCTTTAATTTGGGCAGCAAATTTACTTCATGGAGGCAGTCCAGTTTTAGATAAAAATCGAACTAGATATAGTCAGGTGACACATTATTATTTTTCTGATTGTATGTATTATATTCCCTTACTTTCCGATCCATTTATACATAGAATTCATTTCAAAGAAGTTAAGAATATTATCACAGGAGAAGTAGTTAATCATATTTATAATGGTGAAAAAATTGAAATTCATCCAGAACAATATGAGATGGAAATATTAAAATCTGAAGTCTTACAATTTCAGGAGCAATTAGCAAAATTTCGACCTATTGCAATACAATCTCAGGATAAACTGAATGTCTTAAAACCTCAACTTCAAACTGTTGAGTCAGAATTAGAAAAATTACGAAGTCAGCTGTATAATTCTCAGACAGAGTTGGAGTTATTAAAATCTCAAAATCAGCTACTTGAGACAGAATTAAAAAGATTAAGAACGAAATTCTATCAAAATAGCTAAAAAGGAAGAAGTTCATTAATTGATAATGGATAATTAATAATGGATAATTATTTTTGAGCATAAGCACCATGACAAAATTGTTTAGTGTTTACCAAAAAAAGAGGTTCAAAGCCTCCCCTTTTAAGGGGATGAAAAGATAAAAGTTCATTATTTCAAACCTCTGGGTTTCCGTTTGTCATGCTGCGCAAACAGCCAGAGGTTACTGTTTTGCTGACGCAAAGCTCCGCTTTATATGTCGGCGACAGGCAAAACGCTGCGCGACATGTTTGCGCTAGCATTCCGAAGGAAAGCTCCTCCGTAGGAGGCTAACTGTTAACTGATAACTGAAATAACCTACCCTAATGTGATATGAAGCATACAGTATAAAGGATTCAGTATGACAAAATGTGTAATTAATTTTGTGTACCTGCTTAATTATCAATTATCCATTGGTAAGTGGAAATAATTTGTGAAAAAAACTGTAGGGGTTTGGTTTCCTAATCCCATTTATGCTTGCTTTGGGAGACCAAACCACTACTATAAAATATTGCAACTTATGCCGGGATTACTATAGATATCTTTATCGTTTTACCCTTTTATTTCAAAATACAAAATTTACCGAATAATTAAGGTTTAAAGCCTTTCCTTTAAAGGGGAAACAAGAAAAAATATTCCTTTGATTCAATCCTCTGATTTTTAGGGAGAGGTAATTATCAATTATCCATTATCAATTATCAATTATTGAAGCCTTCTTCCTGCTTCCATTCTTCTTTTAAATCTCGAAAAAATAAGCATTACTATCGGGAAAATTACGAGGTTTTAAATAACCTGAATTCACCATTTTGAGTATAACTTTTTCTTTACTTTCTGCGACTGTTTCCAAGTCAGTGCGACATTCAATATCAGGATTAGTTGGTGCTTCATAAGGTAAGTCAATACCAGTAAATTCTTGAATTTCTCTTGCTCTAGCAAGTTGATAAAGTCCTTTGTTATCCCGTGCTTCACAAACTTCTAGAGGTGCATTAACATATACTTCAATAAAGTTCCCAATGCGTTTTCTTACCTCGGAACGAACTTCATTATAAGGAGAAATAGCAGATACTAAAACAATCACACGATTACGAGTTAAAAGATGGGCTAAAAAGCCAATTCTGCGGATATTTTCATCTCGGTCAGCTTTACTAAAACCCAAACTTTTACCAATATCTTGACGTACAACGGTACTATCAAGAATTTCTACTGTATAACCAAGCGATCGCAACTCTTCTGCAACAGCGAAACTTAGAGTAGTTTTACCCGCACCGCTTAAACCAGTAAACCATACTGTTACACCTGTTTGATTATTATTTTCCATTGACAAAATCCTCTTAAAAACAAAGTTTAAATCCTGACAAAAAAGGGATTTAAAATTCGATTAATCTATTGACTTAAGATGTTGACTATGATAAGGTAAATATTTACCTTGTAACAATTAATATCTAATTTTCTAAGATGTAAATACTAAATCAGTAATAAAAGTAATTGTCAACTCAAAAGATTATCTGAATCTCCCTAAAAAAGAATCTACCAGTAAATCTTTTCAATAAAAATTTAATTTTAATCCTTCCTGTTCCCTCTTTTCAAATTCTGTAACTAAGTATAATCAAATCTCTACGTTAAAACTTATTATTCATCATCAATGGAAAACATCAAACATATTGGTACTTGGTTACGCATACTTCGTCAACCTCAGTACCGTTGGCTTTGGTTTGTAGCTGCCGCACTCATCTATGTAGGTATTCTTCTGTTTCCCATGACAGGAGTAGAAAAAGAAGCAAAAGGAGCCTTAGCAGTATTTGGAGTTACAGCTTTCTTGTGGGCAACTAATACCCTACCAGTAGCAGTCACAGGCTTAATGGTACTATTTTTAATTCCTCTCAGTGGCAGCATGTCCGCTACAGAAACTTATGCCTATTTCGGCAA
Organism: Dapis hubbardiae BLCC-M172; assembly: GCF_050016015.1. Classification (NCBI taxonomy): domain Bacteria; kingdom Bacillati; phylum Cyanobacteriota; class Cyanophyceae; order Oscillatoriales; family Microcoleaceae; genus Dapis; species Dapis hubbardiae. Next base: position 19,754 of record NZ_JBNHEQ010000035.1, on the reverse strand, counting down.
CAAAGCAGTATTCTTTGTATTAGGAGCATTTATTCTAGCCAGTCCCATTCAACGCTCCGGACTTAGCACTCGTCTTGCTTTAACAGTAGTTTCCCGTTTTGGCAATAGTCAAAATACCCTAATTGCCTCGATTTTAATTCTTTCAGCGGTAATGTCCTTTGTGATTAGTTCTTATGCAGTCACGGCCATGCTATTCCCGGTGGTTATAGAAGTTGTCCAAGCAGCAGGGGCTAAACCAGGTGGACGTTTTGGCCTAGCAGCATTTTTAGCCTTGGGATGGGGTTGCGGTATTGGTGGTATCGCAACTTTACTGGGGGGTGCGAGAGCGCCTCTAGCATTAGGAGTTTTGCGCAGCACAACAAAAGGAGAATACGATATCACCTTTGTGGAGTGGTTTATTTGGTCTATTCCTTTAGTTGTCCTCATGTTAATAGTTTCTTATTTTGTACTATTACGAATAGGAAAAGGTCAAGTAGTTTCTTTATCTAATGCCCGAAAATTTCTGGGAATTAGAGCAAAAAGTCTTGGAGCAATTTCATCGAGAGAAGTTGGTACATTGGTATTAGTGACGGGAATAGTTTTGTTATGGATTTTTAGAGGAAAAGCTTGGGGACTAGATACAATAGCTTTTTTTGGGGTGATGTGTAGCTTCATTTGTGGTTTAGCAAGTTGGCAAGAAGTAGAAGAGGATGTTAACTGGGGTATTTTTTTGATGTATGGTAGTGCTATTGCTCTAAGTGCAGTTTTAAGAGATACGGGAGCAGCACAAGCATTGGCAGAAACTTTATTGGGATCGTGGATTAATTCTGGTATTGTTTGTTTTGTGGCAATGGTTTTGATTATTACTTTTTTGACAGAGGGAATGAGTAATGCTGCTGCGGTGGCAGTTTTGATGCCAGTTGGACTTGCTTTGGCTGCTAAATATGGAATAGATCCAAGGGCAATGACTTTGGGTATTACTCTACCATCGGGTTTAGCTTTTCTGTTACCAGTTAGTACCCCGGTAATGGCCATTATTATGGGTAGTGGTTATGTGTCGCCTTCTGAAGCTTTTAAGCGTGGCTTGTTGCTAAAATTAGTGGGGACTTTGATATTCTTGGTAATGGCGAAATTTTATTGGCCTTTATTTGGGTTGGGAGTGTAAGAAATGAGTATCTGGTTGGTGGTTGCAAACCCCTACGCTTACGATAAAGCAATGTGGAAAGCAGTCTCAGAAGCACAACAAAATCAAACTAAATTGAGAGTTGTATTTTTTATTAATAATAACTCAATTCATGATGTTATTGGTGAATTGGGGCAGAGTGGTTGGTTGGGATCTAATCCTTTGCATAAATTACAAAATTCTATGTTGGAAGGTTATCGCGCTTTAGCTGGTGATGTTTTGAAACGGGTGAAACGCAAAGCAAAAGGAAAGGAAGTGGAATTAGAAAGTCAGGAAGTAGTAGAAAGACGTACTATAGAGGAATATATTTTTGAGGTTGTAGAAGAAGGTGCAACAAAAATTGTGATTGCTGGTCCGCAATTACTTACTGCTAAAATCGGAGAATTACCAAATATAGCAGAGTATATTGAGGAAGATTAGGAATTTTAACGAAGTTAGAAGTTAGAAGTCAAATTCTCACTTTATTTTTTTGATTGAAGATGATGAATTTTAGGCTAGGATATGTTTTTTTACCGAATAATTAAGGTTTAAAGCGTTCTATTTCAAGAGAAACAATGAATTTATTTTCGTTTTATTCAATCCTCTTCCTTTGAGGTAGAGGTAATTATCAATTATCCATTATCAATTATTGAATGTTCCTCATTCTTTTTATCCCTGCCATAGTTTAGTTCATTTATTTAGTGAGTAATATATGAAACTGAAAAATTTATTAATTGCATTTATGGGAATATTAACTGTGGCAACCGTGACCAGTTGTACAGGGAATAGTGGGAGTCAAGAAACTGCTCAGGAAGAAATTAAAATAGGTGGTTCTTCTGAAGGTTATCCCATCATGGAAATATTAGCAGATGCTTATAAAAATAACTCCATTAAAATTACTTTTATGCCTAGTAGTCAAAGTAGTGGTGGTATTAGAGGTGTTCAGGATGGGTTAATTAATATCGGAGTTATTAGTAAGGAATTGACAGCAGCAGAAACACCAGAAAATTTTAAATACATACCTATAGTGAAAAATTTCCTGGTTTTGATTACTAATGAAAATGTTAAAGGAGTTTCTAATCTCAGTACGGAGCAAATTCAAAGTATCTACAATGGTACTATTAGCAACTGGAAAGAGTTAGGGGGACCTGATGCTAAGATTGTTTTATTAGACATACCTGAAGATGAAACAGAAAAGGAGATTTTGCGAGAAAATATTTTAGGAGAAAATCTTCAAGTTATTTCAACAGCAATTATTTTTCAAGAAGACGATGAAATTCTTGAAGCTGTAGCAACTACACCTTACAGTATTGGTGTTATGCCAAACTCGGAAGAGCTAAAAGAATTTAGTATTAATATACTCAGTATTAATAATACCTTTCCTAACAAAGTTAATATACAGAATGGTAAATATAAAATGAGTCAAACTATCGGGATTATTTTTTCTCCTGAACCTACTTCTGGAACTCAAGAATTTATTGATTTTGTTGTCAGTCAAGAAGCTAAGGAAAAATTAGAATTAGCTAATTATATAGTTGTAGACAAAAATTAGGTCTGGAACAATATTCTTTTCAGACACTAATATTTAGATATAAATAGGGATATGCAATCGGCAGTCAGCGTTGATCGGCAAGGATTTTTATTAATTATTAGTTGTCACTTTTTCCGATTTAGCTAATATAATAGTAAGACTTTTCTTGAGGAGAATAAATTTAGGTTTAACCTGGTGAAGGATAAGGTATTTATAATAACTGGATTTGGTATAGTAATCCTATTATAAAAAAAGATTGTTGGTGTAGGGGTTTGGTAGACAGACCCCTACAAATTTTTATGCTATCTATTGATATTTTTTTGGCATTGGTGATGGGTGGCTATGATTTTTCAAGTGTAGAAATCGAGTTGATATTAGATACAGCAATTCCTGTTGTTATGACAAAATTTTAGGTTTGAGGGAACAGGAAATATGGAATAGAAAAGAATAAAAACAACCGTACCTCATAGCTTCGGAAACTGCTGTATCTTACCGAAAAATTAAGGTATAACAGCAATTTTATAAATGTTTGCTACAAATAGTTAGTGTACTTCAAAGGAGTCAGAAGTCAGGAGTCAGAATTAATAGGTTTACATGAACTTTTTTGTACCTTAAATTATCTTTTTCGTCAAATATAAGTCCCCTATAGAACCCATTTGGGGTCTATTTAAAATTATAGATTGAGAGTAGGGGAGTGGGGGAGTAGGGGAGTGTGGAGAGATGAGGAGATGGGGAGATGGGGAGATGGGGAGATGGGGTGTATTAGATATCTGCCAAAATCCAATCATCAAATCAATTCTTACCGAATTATTAATTATTGAACATACTTACATCTATCTTCAACAAACCCGGTTTCTTATAATACCCTGCTTAGATTTCATAGCTCAGTTAACTAACGCCTTTTTTTTTAACTCATTGAAAAAATAATATTGATTCATGGAGCAATTAATCTGATGCTAAAAGTTAACCATCAATTTCAAAGTTTTGAAGAATATTTATCAGATAATGATAATTCAGAAAATTTTTCTGAATTATTTAATGGAGAATTAATTGAAGTACCTCCAGAATCAGGTTTAAATGTTGAAATTGCTAATTTTTTATTCCTAAAATTTGCTTTACTTTTAGGTCATCGTAAAGTCCGAGGTCAAGGTCTTAAGTCTCCCCTTCCAAGGGAATGAAAAAAATATTTTCTATAGGTATTTCAATTCCGATACTTCTGCTTGAGGTACTGATAACTGATAACTGATAACTGATAACTGAAATAACCTCCTTTATTAGTTGTTGAAGTTGTTAGTCCTGGAGAGTTACAAAGAGAAAGAGACTATATTGCTAAGAGAATTCAATATCAAGATTGTGGTATTCCTGAATATTGGATTGTTGACCCAGAAAATCAAAGCATATTAGTCTTAGAATTAACAGGAAATACTTATACAGAAGTGGGTAGCTTTTCTGGTAATGATTTAGTATCATCTCCTGGATTTAAGGCCATTAATTTAAAAGTTTCCGCAGTATTTGAGACAGAAAATTAAATAGGGATAGAAGTCCCTTCCACTTCAGGATAGCCGACGAAGCAAGAGAAAAAGCAAGGGAGCAAGGGAAAGTGGCAAATAATATATAGCTGTCTTAGAATGGGGTATAGACTATGATTAATATCTATATTCTCTTTTTGATTAGCTAATAAAAAAATGATAGGCATTAAAAACCAAGTAATTATAAATAAAAAGGTATTTAATAGACGTTTATTTCCTTTAATTGAATTAGTGAAAAATTTTCAGTTAAACCCTTATTCCAATCTACCTTTAAGGGAAAAAATTAGTTTGCCGTTTGTTTTAGTATTCCTCGGAATCTGGATTTCTGGAACCTTGAGTATTGGTTATTTCTTTGCTCGATATACGGAAAAAAAGGAGATACAACAAGTAAAAGATGTTGGGTCATTGATTTTGCGAGAATTCCAACAAGAAATCAAGGAAATGCACTTAGATGCTAAATTACTGGTGGAGGGAACAACAATTAAAAGAGCATTACAATCAAAAAATAAAACAGAAATTTTACAACAATTATTACCTTTAAGAATAAATTTATCTCTAGATTTAATGAAGGTTGTAGACAAAAATGGTAATCAGTTAGCAGATTTGCGCAGCTCCACACTGTACCAGGCAAAAATCTCTAATCAAACAGCAATTTCACAGGTAATTAATGGGGTAGATTTCTCTAGCATTATTACTGCAGAAAAACCAGCACCATCTATATTAATAGGAACTGCAGCAATTAAATCTAATAGAGGAATTATTGGCGGTCTTATTCTCGGTAGAGCTGTCAGCGATAAATTACTTGAAGAAGTAACTCAAGGAATAAGTGAAGATATTATTGCTTTGCAAAAGGGAGAAATAATTGCTTCTAGTTTCCCAAAAGCTTACGATTTTTCTGATGAACAAATCAAACAATTATCTCAGAATAACTTCAAAAAAATCAGAATTTGCGAGCAATTATATATTACTAAAACTATAACTCTATTAGGATTATATGCTACTGAATTACAATTAGTTATTCTCTCTAACATAACAGATTTAGAAATAACAAAAAGAAATTTCTGGATTTTGATTAGTTCATTGTCTTTGCTAGGATCGGTAATAGCTATTCTAGTGGGTTACTTAGTATCAAATTTAATTGCAGGTAGAGTTTTTATGATGACTAACGCTACAGAAAAGTTAGCTAGTGGTGACTTAAATATTAGACTTCCTGTTATTTATAATGATGAAGTATATAGGTTAGCCAAAGGATTTAATTCAATGGCAGAACAACTCGAAGCACGGGAGCGAAAAATTAAACATCAAATGCAGCAATTGGAAGAAACTTTAGAAAAGCTGTTGACAACTGAAGGAATTTTAGCAAAACTTTCGAGTAATCAAGCTCAATTAGTTCATACAGAAAAAATGTCAAGTTTAGGAAGGATGGTGGCAGGAATTGCTCACGAACTTAATAATCCTGTGAGTTTTATTTATGGGAATGTTGACCACGCTGTTCAATATTGTGAGGAGTTATTAGAACTGATTAATGTTTATCGGCAGGAATATCCTGAACCTACTCCTTTAGTTAATGATATTCTATCAGAAATAGATGTAGAATTTTTAGAATAAGACATACATAATTTATTAAATTCAATGAAATCTGGTGGGGATAGAATTAGTAATATAGTGAGAAATTTGCGGACTTTTTCTAGGTTAGATGAATCTGGGAAAAAGTCAGTAGATATTAATCAAAATATTGAGTCTAGTCTGGCAATTTTACAGCATCGTTGTTATGCTTATAAGAAGATAGGAAATCAAAGTGAGAGGCAAATTCAGATTATCAAAGAATATGGGGATTTGCCTCTGGTTGTTTGTAATGCTGGTAAGTTAAATCAGGTATTTTTTAACATCATTGAAAATGCTATAGATGCTTTGGAAAATTAAATACATAAGGGTGAAAAAGTTAAGAATCCGCAAATTTTGATTAAGACTGAAATGACAGATATTGATTGGGTAAAAATTAAAATTGCTGATAATGGTTGTGGGATGACAGAGGAAGTTAAAACAAAGATATTTGACCCTTTTATGACTACTAAATCTGTCGGTTCAGGAACTGGTTTAGGATTATCTATTAGTTACTCAATTGTGGTTGATGAACATCAAGGAAAGTTGAGTTTTATTTCTGCTCCAGGAGAGGGAGCGGAGTTTTTAATTGAGATTCCCATTAATGGAACTTAAAAGTCAAAATCAAGGGAATAGGGAATAGGGAATAGGGAATAGGGAAGAGAAAAAAAATACTTTATCTTATTAAAGGGAATAGAGAATAGGGAAGAGAAAAAAATATTGATAGTAGTATGAAATTATTTGTGAAAAAAACTGTAAGGGTTTGGTCTCAAAATACGATTTTTGCTTGAGTTTGGATACTAGATCCCTACGATAAAATTTTTTTTATAACAGTTAAAATTAACTGAAAATCTTTTATAGCAGTTTTCAAGTCAATGAACCATATAAAAAATGATAATCCTGTAGGGACGTTGCATGCAACGTCCCTAAATTGTGGTTTACTCAAGTGAAAAGCGCTGTATAAAATAAAAGTGCTAGGATGATTAATAAAATAATTTTAGTGCAATGGAACAGGAAATATATAGTCAAGCTGTCGCTAAATCTCGTGCTGGAAAATATCAAGAGGCAATTCAAGATTTTAGTCAAGTTATAGAAATTAATCCTAACTTTGCTGAAGCATATTATAGTAGAGGTTTGGCAAGGTTTGATTTAGGTAATAGGCAAGAAGCAATAGTAGATTATACTCAAGCTTTGGCAATTAATCCTAATTATATAGATGCTTATTTAGGTCGTGGTATTGCTAGGTTAATAATAGGAGATATTTCGGGAACTATTGCAGATGCTAATCAAATAATTGCGATTAATAGTAATTATGCTCCAGCATATAAATTGTTAGGTAATGCTTACCGTAAACAAGATAATCAAGCAGATGCAATTGCTAGTTTTAAGCGTGGCGGAGAATTATATTTAGAACAGAAGGATGCTGTTAATTGTCGGAAATGTTTGAATAATATTCAACAATTGCAAAATGTAGTTTCTCCTGCTGTTAAAACTGATAGTAATGTTCAGTGGAAAAAAGGTGATAGTAAAACATTTTTAACTCGAATGTTGAGAAGATTTGAAAAAGGCGATCGCCGAGGAGCAATAGCAGATTTAAACTGGGCATTACAAGTGGATGCTTCAGATTCTCAAGCTTATTGTTGTCGAGGAATTATTCGTTATAAACAAGGGGATAATTTAGGGGCAATATCAGATTTTAATCAAGCTTTGCAATTTAATAATCAAGATGTTTTAGCTTATCGAAATAGGGGTATGATTCGTAGTAAAATGGGAGATTTTAAAGGAGCGATCGCTGATTTTGATGCTGCTTTAAAAATTGAACCAAATAATTCACTTATTTATGTTACTAGAGGCAATGCTTATCGAGATATGGGTGCGTATCAAGAGGCAATAAAAGATTATGAACAAGCATTAAAAATTAATCCTAATGAAGCAAATGCTTTTTATCAGAGAGGTATTATTTATTCTCGTTTAGAAGAAATGACAAAAGCGATAGATGACTATCAGAATGCTGCTAAATTATTTGGGGAAGCTGAAGACTGGAAGAATTATCAAAAAACTTTGGATAATTTGAAGAAAATTCAGACAACTGTACCTCGTGAGAATAATAATATTGATGAAGATATTAAGTATAAGAAACTGAAACAACAACTGTTAAAAATGGTTGGCGGACATTGGGAAATGGCAGAAATATTAATTGCAAAAGTTGAAGAGAAATATCCTGGTAGAGATAGGATTTGGTATTTGGAAAAAGTTATATCTGATTGGCAGCAACAGCAGGATAGTTGATTTATTAATTGATAATGGATAATTAATAATTAATAATGGATAATGGATAATTATTTTTGTTTTACTTTTTGGCTGTCGCCGACATGAAATACTACATGAAAAGCATTTTGCTGGCGCAAAGCTTTCCGGTACACAATATTCATTATAAATTTGATGGGAGCATCTTGCTCCCACTGTTGCCTTCAGAAATATTAACCTTCAAACCCTAAGTCTTATTACCGAAAAATCAAGGTATAAAGCCTCTCCATTCATAGAGAAAAGAGAAAAAAAATTCCTTTAGATCAATCTTCTTCTTTATAAGAAGAGGTAATTAATAATTATTAATTATTAATTATTGAACATAGGTCATATTGCGATCTATAGCTGAGAAAACTTGATTCTTAGCAGTTTCGGAAGTTAAACATTCACAGGCTAACTGAGCTACATCAGCTCGATGAATAGTTCCGGCAATTTTATAGTCTGTAGTTAAAAAACCATTACCTGTAGCTGGTTCCGACTTTAAACCACCAGGGCGAATAATAGTATAAGTGAGTCCACTGTTAATCAGATGCTGCTCTGCTTTTTCTTTTTCTTGCAAGACCGGACCGAGAGTTTCTAATGCTTGGGGTGGCAAAGCAACTGCACTTTCACCACTACCGATAGAGGAAATAAGGATAAATTGTTGTACTTTAGCTTTGACAGCAATATCAATCAGATTTTTATTACCCAAATAGTCAGCACGCTCACCATCTTTCGGTAAACCACCAATAGTGCTAATAACTGTGCCGATATTTTCCTCACCTAGTATTGCAGTTTCCACAGATGCTATATCTAAAGCATCACCCATGACAACTTTAAGACCCATTCCCTCTAATTCGGGTTTAGTGTCGGGCAAACGCAATAATGCTTTAACTTTGTGATTTTCTGCAATTAGACATTTAGCAATTTCTCGCCCTACTCCTCGACTTGCACCAGCTAAAAAAATGTAAGATTCAGATGTCATGTTTGCGATAATTTTCTAATTTTGGTATTAAGGTTTATAGTTAGGACTTACGCAGGCGAACCCAGAAACGCGGTTTCTACGAGAAATCCTTGTTTTGAACAATAGATGTCTACGAGAAACTGGGTTTCTTTGCGTAAGTCCTAATAGTATAGCAATTATATCATGTCTGGTTGAATGGGTTTGGAGACCAAACCCCTACGGATATTTTAGGAAAGCAGAAGGCAGAAGGTTTTTTTCATTGCGATCTTAATTTTATCAGGACTTACGCAACTGCAACGTATTTTCGTCATTGCGACGGTCGGGAAGCAATCTCAAACCCCTGTTTTTCGTACCTCATGCGTAAGTCCTATTTATATAGAAACTATTTGGTATCCCTGCTCCCTGCTATAATTAATTTCCTGTTAATTCAATGGCGCGTTTATAAGCTGCTACAGACTCATTAAGTTGACCTATTTCTTGTAAAGCATTTCCTAACAAATGGTAAACTTCTCCCATATCTATATTATTCTCACTTTCCAGAAAAGTTCCTTGAGTTTTATTAGCGTCTAATTTAATGACTTGCTCATAACAAGCGATCGCCTCTTGCCATTGTTCTTTTTCTGTTAAAGCTTTACCTAAAGCATAGTAAGACTCTATAGACTCAGAATTTAACTCTACTACCTGTCGATAATATTTAACTGCTTCATCCCAGTTTTCTTGGGAGCTAAATATTTCTCCTAAACTATAGTAAGCTTCCCACAATTTAGGGTCTAATTTAATAGCTTGCTCAAAACAAGTTATTCCTTGCTTTGTTTTACCTTCTTCTATTAAACCATTACCTAAAGTACAAAACTCTTGGGGAGTCGTCCAACTGGGATGTTGGATAAGCGCATTGTAGGATAGCTCCGCAGCTTCATCAACTTTTCCTTGAGCTAGCAATAACTCAACTAAATTGCGATAACCATCTTTTAAGTCGGGTGCCAGTTTAATTGCTTTTTGGTAAGCACTTATCGCTTCTGACTGTCGCTGCTGTTGAACATATAATTCTCCTAAACTGATATAAACTTCGGGAAAATTTGGTTGCACTTCTAAGGATTTTTGATAAGCACCCATGGCTTCATCTATTTTATTCATCTTTACCCAAGCTTTACCCATTATTTGATAAGCTACAGCATTAGGTTTCAGAGAAATTATCTCTTCACAAGTAGCGATCGCTTGATAGAATTTACTATTGGCTAAATTTGCCTCTGCTTGTTTAATTAAGTTTGCTCGATCCACTTTAGGCGACTTCTCTTTTCCTTTGTGGTCTAAAGATGACTGCAAAATATCTTCAGGATGAATATGTTGAGGTTTATGACTATTAACTTCTACCTCTACTTTATTATTAGCTACCTCTTTAGCTTTTTGCTCGTAAATTAGAGCTTCATCTAACTTACCCTGACGCTTCAAAGTAGCAGCCAAATTATGATAAGCAGCAGCATAATTTGGGTTTAATTTGATCGCCCGTTGATAACAAGATATAGCTTTAGTGAATTGACTTTGACGACAGAGAGTATTACCTAAATTTAGATATTGGTCAGGAGTAATATTTTCTGGTTGCAAGGTATATGCTTGATACCAACAGTCTGCTGCTTCTGCTTGTTTACCTACCTGAGACCATGCTTTGGCTAAGTTGCGATATGCTCCAGCAAAATCTGGTTTAAGAGTGATCGCTTTCTGATAACAGGGTATTGCCTGCTCCCATAATTCTTCTTGTGCATACAGACTGCCCAGGTTAGAATGAATTGAAGCATCTTTACTATCAAGAGATATTGCTTTTAGGTAATTTTTTTTCGCTTCCTGACGTTGACTAGCACTACCCATTTTTTGCTGGATATTACCTAATATTTTGTAAGCTATTGCTAGCTCTGGTTTAACTGCTATTGCTTGTTGACATTCAGCGATCGCTTTTTCATATAATCCTTCTTGGTTATAAGTGGTAGCATTTTGAATATGAATATCTGCTAGGGATATCTCTAATGCTAGTGACATCTCTGATCCTTTATTCTCAACAGGATGAGCATTTATCTGTATGGCTGTTTGCTCGGTGTCTTCTATTTGGTCAATAGGGGATAAATTCTGTGTTTGATCTATTTTTTGTGCTGCATTTTGATAGCCATTACCATTAGTATTGCTAAAATTTGTTTGATCATAAAAACTTAACTCTTCAATAGAAAATTCTATTGTATCTTTGATATGAAAATCTATTTCTCCTTTTAAAGGAAAAGAATTATTTTCACCCTGAAGTCTGGGAATATTTGCAGATGCTTGTAAATCTTTTCTTGGCAATTGATTATTAGCATTAAGCACAGAGTTTACTTGACTAACTAGCTTATTGAAAGACCTACCAACATATTTTAATGTTTTTTGAACAAGACCAGAATTTGTTACTAATTTAAGCTCATTATAATTTATTTGATGATTATTTATTTGTGCATCATATTTATCTGCTATACCATCCTTCAGACTATAAATCTGAGGTTTTAGATAATTATGATTTGCATAAGTTTGAGATTGTGAATTTGAGTTTTGAGCATGAGATTGAAGTTTTAAAGCTTCCCCTAAATTTTGATATGCCACTGTTAATTTGGGATTAATTTTTATGGCATTGCAGTAGAATGATATTGCTCGATCTACAATATTCATTTGCAGCATAGTATTCCCCAAAATGAAGTTTTCTTCTGCTGTTGCTGTTGCTCTTTCTGGTTCTGTTTCTGGTTCTAGAGAATAAGCTCGCTGCCAAAATTCAGATGCTTTTGCCTGTTTACCAACATTAGTTAATGCTATTGCTAAATAACGGTAAACATCTCCCATATTTGGATTTATTTCCAAGGCTTTTTGATAACATTTAATTGCTTCTTGCCACTGTTGCTGTTGTCCGTACAAACTACCTAAATCTCGGTAAATTTCTGGGTCTTTTGGTGTAATAGATATAGCTTTTGTATACCACTGCCAAGCTTCTGCTGGTTTGTCTTGGCTTTGCAGCATTTTGCCTAATTGTTTATAAGCTTCTACAGCATCTTGATTTACAGTTGGGTTGATTAATTTATTGTTTTTTTCTGGGTATATTTCTTTTTTATGACGTTTTGAGTTGATGGAAATTACTGAATTTTTAGAAGATGAATGAGGTAATTTTTTAACTGAGTTATGATTAATATTTGATGGGTTTGTTATCCCTAATTTAATTGCTTTTTGGTAACAGATATTTGACTCTTCAAAATCCCCTGTTTGGGATAATGCTTGTGCAAGATTTTGATATGCTACTGCGGAATTAGGATTTAACTTTAGGGCGCTACGATAACAAGATATAGCTTCTGTTAATTGCTTTTGTTGCAGGAGAGTATTTCCTAAGTTTATATATTCTGGTTCTATAATTTTTTCAGGTTGTAAACAGTAGGCTTGATATTGATAATTTGCTGCCTCAGAAACCTTGCCTAATTTTTGATATGCTTTGACTATATTACGGTAGGCTGGAATTAAATCTGATTTGAGAGAAATTGCTTTTTTATAATAGTTAATTGCTTCTTGCCATTGTTGTTTTTTGGCATATATAGTGCCAATATTAACATAAGCTTCGGTAAAATCTGGTTGAATTTTAATAGCTCTAAAATACCACTCAAAGGCTACTTCTATCTGCCCTTGGTGTTGGAGAATAATACCCATTGTTTTGTAAGCTGGGGCAAATTCTGGTTGATTTTTAATAGCTTGTTCACAAGCTGCTTTAGCCTCATCTAATTTCTTTTGCTCTAAATGAAATAGAGCTTTTTTGTGGAAGTGAGCAGCGGCTTCTGCTAAATTAACATTGGATAGCATTTTATCACTTACTGCAGTTCTATTTGTATTATCTCCTTTCTGTTTCTGAGAGAAAGCAGAAGTATCAACTTCAGTATTAGAGAATTTTTTCTCAAAAATCATCATTTCTGGAGAAGTTTTTTCTGTACTATAAAAGTTATTTTTTTTCTGAGAATCTATTTTGATTATACTTGCCTGAGATAGCATTTTTTCCAGTTTACTAAAATTAATAAGAATATCTTCGGTTAGAGGATTAGGATACATGATTTGGCGGATAGGATAATAGAAATATTCTTCTCCCATCAAGTAGTAATACTTTAGTCCTAATTGTTGGCTGATGACCCAGTAATAATGTCTGATATAATTAGGAGACACCAATTCAATTACGGTAGTTCCTGGTTGACAAAACATAATATTTGTTAACCCACTACCATGAGGAGAAACTATGACTTTGGCATTGGCAAATAATGTTACTTGTTCTAAAACAGAAAGAGTTTCTAGTTCAATGGTTATAAAGCCGTATTGACTTAATAAATCAACGACTTTTTCTTCATTAATAACTCTTCTATATTTAGCCTTATTCCTACTGATATAGATCCTTTCAGGATAGGGATAATCTACTTGATTATTTAGTTTTTCTCCTAATCTCAAACCATCTTTTATCCAAGCAATATTTGACTTATTTAAGAATGTTTGACGAGAAAATTCCAGAGCAAATCTTTCTAGCCACCCCAAATGGCCAGAAAAAGATGGAACTATTAATTTTTTAGCTTGAATATAAGGATGGCGATCGCTTTCTATAATTTTCTCTTCTGGTATTCCTAAAATCCGGAGAGTTTCTTTTTGAAATGGTTGTTGAATACTATTAATTAAAAACCAATCTATTTGCTCAAAATTTATGCCATTACGTCTTAATATTTCAATCCGGGGCAATATATCTACCATCCAATGAAAATAAACATTTCCTGATAACCCCGATAAAACTGCTACGGTACCGTTTATTTGCTCTAAAGGTGGTAATTTTTCTGTAGTAAAAAACTGATGGTTATTGATATCGTATTTTTCACATCCTGGTAATTGACCAGGATATTCGCGGGAGACTTCAGCTAATAATTGATTATTCTCATTAATAATGGCAATAGCATTACAAACCATCCAATAATTTTTTTGGGGAACTATCCATGCTCTACCATTTTCTACTTCTATGACAAATTTTGGTGTTTCTGGAAAATCAACAGATGAAATATTTGTAGATGTTTGTATTTCTGTGGTTGAAAAACTATGGATACCATTTCCTAAATGAATTGGTTGAAGTTGTTTAAAGATTCGTTTGAGACAAGATTTGCAGTTTAATCCATGACATTCAGTTTCAGGAATTTTCTCGTTGTTACCCTCTAATGTTTTAGGTATTTTAGGAGTTGAGTCTTGGGTATTAGGTGTGAGGAAATTGGCTGTCTTGGGGTGAAAAACTTCATTGTTTAAACAGTGTATAAATTTTCTTGGAATTAAATATTTACCCAAATTATCCTTATGCTCTAGTTCAATAGTTGTGGATAAATATTTTCCCTCTAACTCTAGATTTAATATTCTTTTGACACCATCTGCATTTGAAATTTTCGATGAATTATTTCGTACTTCTAAAACTTTTTCTAATGCTTGGTTAATCAAATAGTTATCAGGTTTAACAGTCAACCCCAAGCGGTAAATTATAATAGCGGTATTAAAGCGTTTTTGTTTAACTAAACTCTCGCCTAATCTTATATACAATTCAACATTAAATGGCTGAAATTCTAATCCTTTTTTGTAATAATTCTCAGCTTGTGAATATTCGCCATACTCAAACAATACATTCCCTAAATATAAGTAGATTAAAGTTAAATTTTTTCTGACTTCTGCTAAATCTGATTTTTGTAGTGTTCTAAGAAATTTAGTACAAGCTATTTTTGCTTTTTCTAACTCATCTGACTCTGTTAATAAATCTGTTTGTTTACAGTAACTTTCCACAAAAGGATTATTGTTAATCACCTTTTGTAAATAGGGTATTGCTGCTTCAATTTCCCCTAATTCTAAGAAAGAAAAACCACAGTCGCTATAGGCATAAATATTTTCTGGTTGTTGTTTAATTACTTCCTGAAAATGAACAATAGCTTGTGAGTGTAAACCTTGTTTTTGATAAGCTTTGCCCAGATTATAACGGCTTACTATTAATTGAGGCTGTAATGCTAATGCTTGCTGATAATTCGCAATCGCTTTTTCTACTTTTCCTAGTTCTAAAAATGCTTTGCCCAGATTATTGTAGAGACTGGCATCATCTGGTTTTTTAGTAATTGCTTGTTGCAAGATTTCTCTCGCTTCGTTATATCTACCTTCTTTAACTAAAATACTACCCCAATTACCATAAGCCTGAACTTGAATTAAAATATTTTCATTCCGAGTTTGAGATAAATTAATTACTTTTTGATAATTAGAAATCGCTTCAACTAGCAAACCTTGTTGTTGTAAAATAATGCCAATATTATAGTGAGCTTGAATATGATTAGGATTAAGAATTATCTCTTGCTGATAATGAGTAAAAGCTGCTGATAAATTTCCCTGATGGTAAAAAATTATGCCTAAGTTATAGTGAACGAATTGGAGATTTGGTGCTAAAGTTAACGCTTCCTTATATAAAGATATAGCAACTTCTAATTTGCCCTGTTTTTGATATAAAAATCCCCTTGATGCTTTTTCTTGAGCTAACTTAAATTTTTCTGGAGATTTGTTGTTCATATTTAATTTAGGTGGTAGTGCATTATAAATACAGCGGATTTCTAGTAGACATCTGGTGGAAAATAAATAAACCTTTTAGTTATATTAGCTAAAGAAAGAAAAAGTCACCAGAAAAAATCCTTTTTACTGCCTTTTTCGTAAAAATATCTTACCTGTTCCCAGTTAAGTGTTCCCTGTTCCCTACCCCTCCAAAAAATCTAGATCTTTTTCACGCCTAGGTCTAGTATATGAAGTACAAATATTAATGATAAAATCTTTATACCATAGGCGTCTTGCCTGTGATAGCTGTACAACACACTTGATAAAATCCCCTATACAGGAGTTTTCAGGTAAATGAACCACACAAAAAAACGATAACCCTGTAGAGACCTTGCATGCAACGTCCCTACATTGTGGTCTACTTACATGAAAAGCGCTGTAATACTTAATTCAGTAGTACAAGTATTCAATCAGACATAATAGGATTTTATATTGTTTCAAAGTCATCAGGACTAATACTTAAGTTAGGATCTAATTGTATGAATTCTATTGCATTGCCCTTTTCATCAATATAGTACATTAAGCCTTGGTCTGAGTCGTAAACTAGATTCGCATCTGGGTTTTCGGTAAACTCAGCAAGAGTAGTAAATTCATTGGGGTCGAAATTACCATCAACAATTAACTCATCGAAGCTATTAGCATCAAGTTGTATTTTGTCTTCTCCTGGAGTAAAGTCAGTGAGAGTATCAACTCCAGTATCTCCCGGAACAAAACTGTTGAGGGTATCTAAGCCAAATTCCTGAGTGCCATCGGAAATAAAGCTCTCATCCTCAAAAAACTCAAAACTGAAGATATCTGCTCCTTCACCTCCGATGAGGGTATCGTTACCTCTACCACCTACTAAGAGGTCGTTATCCAGACCACCTTCAATTAAATCATCTCCTTTTCCTCCGTAAACTGCATCATCACCGCTACCCCCTCTAACCGTATCATTACCACGGTTTCCATAAACTAGATCGTTGCCTTCTTCTCCATCAACTAAGTCATTACCGTCCCCTTTTTCTGCATCACCATAGACAGTATCATTACCAATACCTCCTAAAACAGTATCATGGCCTTCATCTCCAGAAAGTAAGTCATCTCCTTCTTCACCATCGATCCAGTCATCATCTTTACCACCGTAAACCGTATCATTGCCTATTCCTCCTATGGCACGATCGAATCCTCGCATTCCCAAGATGAAGTCGTCTCCTTCTTCGCCTCTAACTAAGTCATTACCACTACCTCCATAAACAGTATCGTTACCTGCACGACCTCGAACAGTATCTGAACCCTCGTCGCCGTAGAGTTCATCATCTCCCTCGCCACCATCGATCCAGTCATTATCTTTTCCTGCATAGACAGTATCGTTATCTGCTCCAGCAAAAATGATATCCTGCCCTTGTCTTGCTTCTATCCGATCGTCTCCTTCTTTACCTTCTATATAGTCCCCACTCTCTGTCCCAAGAAGTGAGTCGTTACCAGAAGTACCAATTATATTATTTGATGGTTGAGGAAGAGGGACGATCGGGTTGCTATCGAAATCTGGAACAATATCTGGAACAATCAAACTATCCGCAGCGTTTAGAACTCCAAAATTGTGTGTAGACATACTAATTATTTATATTGATAATTTCATCAGTTAATGTGAAGTTTTAAGTATAATTACAAACATCAAATGTATCCCTAAAATGTAACTTCACTAATAAATATTTAGGTTGACATAGATGGTAATTGGTAGATTCACACTGATGATTTTGAAATCTAAAATAGAGGATTTAATCAGATAAAAAACTCGTAATAATTCCTTCATTTAGATATATTGATAATAGTTATATGTTCTATTATTTAGAATAATTGACGATGTGAGACCTGGTTGCTATGAGAAATCTTTGGTTTTAAAAATAGACATCTACAGGCATAACTGGGTTTGAGAAGTTTGGTGTGCGTAAGTCCTGATTTACTTATTATATTTTGTTTATATAGTAGACTTTTGATAGCTTGATTTTGTTTCTTGATTTAGCCTATTGCTAGCTATATTCAAAATTTAGAAGTTTAAGATTTAGTGTTAGGTACAGAGTATTACTTATATCTACCTTTACTTTTTTCTTACTCCTTCTTTCCTCTAAAAATTATGTGAGGTATGACCTACGACCTAACCCATCTCCTGCTTTCAATTTAAGTCGCTTTTGTATGTAATGTAATACTTAGAGGATGTTTGTAAAGCTGGTATATCCAAACTTTTACATACATTGTTCATCCCTAAGACATTTCTCCTATTTCCCATCTCAAAAAGCCATAACATACTTTCTACCTCCTAGATCGACTAGATACTTTACAAATATCTTCTTAGACTTTTTGCAACTTCCGGTTAATATCTTCAAATTTTGCCAAAAAATTGCTAATTTTATAGGCCATTTTTGGGAAATTACAGCACTTTTTAGGATAGTGAAGTATAGTGTAATCTTAATCTTAATCTATGTTCCCTGTACCCTATTCTTTGAGTCCTATTCCTTCCGCTTTGTTCCCTATTGTCCCCAAACTCTATAGCTCATTAAATAATAAATATAATAATTAGCATTCATCCATGAGCCATCAGCTTTTGTTCTTCTTCCATTACTTTCTCGTAGCTAGAATTAAAAGTATAGACAAAAGCAGATTAACTAATATCATCTCCAGTAGAATACTGATAAATAAATAATGGGGATAGGAGTCAGGAGCTAACAGAGGGAGAAAGGAGGATAGTAGATGGCTATTATAATAGCATAAGCTAAAAGTAGTGCCAAATAGGAAAGCATATTCACCTGAATCAATCTTTACCAAATTATTAATTATTAATTGTTAATTAAATAATTGTGGTTTAAAGCCTCCCCTTTGAAGGGGAAAAAAAGAAATGATATTTCCCAATCTTCAATCAAGAGCGGTTTTAACCAGAGGTAATTATCAATTATCAATTATCAATTATCAATTATCCATTATCAATTATTGAAATATCAAGGTTCTTCAAAAATTTCATCCTTTCCTTTATAGGACTACTAAAGTAAGAAAAAAGAAGATAGAGTTATTTTTTGATCCCTAATTAGCCGGACATAATACAATTATTAGTTTAATCATCAATAATTAAACAGATTTTCAGATAACTATCAATTGTTTCATTTATAGGTATAAGCAAATAATTATGGAAACTACTACTGCTGCTCTTAAAGAATGGAATGTTGCTGTAAATGCTTTAGAAAATGGCAACACAATTATGTTACTAAGAAAGGGTGGAATTAGAGAAGAGGGCGGTAAATTTACTGTTGCGCATAAACAGGTTTTACTCTACCCGACTTTTGAACATCAACAGTCAAATTTACTCAAACCAGAATATGCTAACCAGGTACAAATTGTAGATTCTGGTTGGCATCCTGAAAAAATTAAAATTAGTAGTTTTGCTGAGATTACAAATATTTTACCAGTAAGGGATAATTCGATTTTAAATAAGTTGTTTTTCTACCATATTTGGAATGAAAAGTTTGTCAGCGATCGCCTCAAATGGAAAACCCAACAAAAGCTTTATATTTTACTTTTGAGAACTTATAAACTTGAGAAAGTTTATGAGATTTTTTACCGCCCTGAATATGGTGGCTGTCGTTCTTGGATTGAGTTAGCTATACCAATCAATATTACCGACTTAGTTCCTGTTTTAAATGATGATAATTATCGTAGCTTATCCTCAGAAATTTGTCAATTTTTTATAGATTAAACAATCAGGATTTGTGGGTGCATCTCAATGCGTGAAGAAAGCCAAAAATTTATCGCTTTTAGGGAACAGGGAACAGGGAACAGGGAACAGGAAATAGGGAATAGGGAATAGGGAAAAAGTATTTTGGCAAATATGAGATGCACCCGGATTTGTCTGTTAAGCATTCAGAATTTAGCTATTAGCTATTAGCTTAAATATAGCAATGAGCGCTGGTATATTTACAAATTGCAGGAGAGGCCAAAGAGCTAAAAGTCTTATATTATCGGCAATTTATTCCCCCTGTTGCCTGTTGCCTGTTGCCTGTTGCCTGTTGCCTGTTGCCTGTTGCCTGTTGCCTG
>NZ_JBNHEQ010000034.1:0-18910 GCF_050016015.1 Dapis hubbardiae BLCC-M172 | reverse complement strand
GAATTATTAATTATTAATTGTTAATTAAATAATTGTGGTTTAAAGCCTCCCCTTTTAAGGGGAAAAAAGTGCTAGGATATTTCCCAATCTTCAATCAAGAACGGTTTTAACCAGAGGTAATTATCAATTATCCATTATCCATTATCAATTAATGAACTCTAGCTCTTATAGCAATTTCTGCTTGAGGAAACCGAGATGTTAATAAACTCCATTCTTGCCAAGGTAGTCGTCGAAGTTTAGGGTTTTTCACATCTAAAAATACACGAATTTATGAGCCAGAATTTTCCAATGAACTAAACACAGAAATTAATTCTTCTCGGATAGGTCGCCATTGACGCTCATCAGAATCTAGCCATTGATTAATATAAGTTTTTACCAGTTCTCTTTGTTCTAAACTAGAGTAAGAAATAGTTTGTTTGGGGCTAATTCGAGTCGCAATTTTACGAACCTCATCTAATTGGTTATAAGCTAATTGCCAATTACTCAAGGATGATTCTAATTCTGATGGTAAAGGCGGTAAAAAACCATCAATAGAATCAAATTTACTATCGTTAGTAGTGAGAGTAACAGGAAACCCAGGAGCTTCAGTTTCGATTAGTTTAATCTTAATAATACTCATACTGGCATTATATTTCATTCTATTTTTTCATGATATTTTGTATTTTAAGTTCCCCCCAAAAAAATTTTGCTGCTCTTCAGTTAGAGGGAGTTTATAATAAGTTTATACATAGATAATTACAGTAAAATCCTCTACAAAATAGCAAAAATATTAAGATATTTGCATTCCTCCTAACACCTAATACCATTTCTCAAAAAGTTTTCTACATTTGGTTAAGCAGGGAAGCAGGGGAGTGGTAGGGACGTTGCATGCAACGTCCGTACAGAGAAGTAAAGATAAGAATAATTAACATTAACAAGTGCTAAAATTAGCAAAAAGATTAAAATATGGGTGTTAACTACTTAATAACTGAAGTGTTAGCTAAGTATAGCATTACTTTTGCTGATTGGTATAATACCTAGTAACAAATCTAAGAGGCTAGCTGATGTCTGAATGCTTATATTACGAGGAAAATGAGGAAAAGATTTCTATCAGGATAATTATTGGAAGATAATGATACTACATATTTTTAAATATGGGGTTTATTTTTACAAAGATTTTGTATTTAATTTTACCTAACTTAATTATATTTTTTCAATAAAATAGTATTATTATCTATATTATTCGGATCATCAGTTATAAAAACCTGCCCATCTTTAGGGTAACTATAATGACTATTTCTACTCTTCTATGACCGAAAAATTTTGGTCTCAAGTCTCCTCTTTTAAGGAGATAAAAAAAGAATATTCCGTATTTCAAGCTTCCCTATTCCAGGAGGTACTGATAACTGATAATTGATAACTGATAACTGATAACTGAAATGACCCTCTTACCAATCAAATTTTCCAAATTATCTTCTGACTACTGACTAGAAAATAAGGTCTCAAACCTCCTATTTTAAAGGGATAAAAAAATAAAATTCAGTATTTCAAGCTTTTCTATTACCGAATAATTAATAATTATTAATTATTCAGGTTAAAAGCATCCCCTTTCAAGAGGAAAAAAAGTGCTAGGATATTTCCTTATATTCAATCCTCTCAATTTTAACCAGAGGTAATTATCCATTATCCATTAATGAAAGGAGGTACTGATAACTGAAGTAACTCCTCCCTAATTATTTACAACTAGAAAAAAATCTATAGCAATCCTAAATAGGTTGTGACAAGTTTTATAATAGTTGATTTTAACTGAAAGCCTTTGTAATTCTGACTCCTGTACGGACGTTGCACCGGCAAAAATGCGTTTTCCGTTCCGGAATGCTCCGCAAACATGTTGCGCAGCAAAACGTCCCTACGACTCCTAACTACTACCAAAATATTACAACTAAAATAGGATTGCTATATGTCTCGACCTACCTTATATATTGCCATTACTAATCATGGATTTGGTCATGCCGTCCGCATATCATCAGTTGCCAACCTGGTACAAAAAATGTGCCCAGATGTTTTATTAATTATGGTGACAACTGCTC
Organism: Dapis hubbardiae BLCC-M172; assembly: GCF_050016015.1. Lineage (NCBI taxonomy): Bacteria > Bacillati > Cyanobacteriota > Cyanophyceae > Oscillatoriales > Microcoleaceae > Dapis > Dapis hubbardiae. The sequence continues at coordinate 16,841 of NZ_JBNHEQ010000034.1, read as the reverse complement.
CTCGTTGGTTATTAGAATCTTATATTTCTGGTGATTTTATTTATCGTCCTCGTGCTTTTGATGTGGGAGTTATTCAATCAGATAGTATCACTATGGATAAACAAACTACTCTAGAAAAATTGCAGGAAATTCGACACAAAGAACGGTCAATTATTGCTGGAGAAGTAAATTTTATTAAGCAAAATAGAGTAGATTTATTATTAGCAGATATTCCACCCATTGCTGCTAAAATTGCTCAAGCTGCTGATATTCCTGGTTGGATGATGGGTAATTTTGGTTGGGATTTTATTTATCGTTCTTGGGGTGGTGAATTTCTGGAAATTGCTGATTGGATAGGAGAATTTTTTGCTCAGTGTCAACGTTTATTTCGCCTTCCACTCCACGAACCTATGAGCATTTTTCCTAATATTTTAGATGTGGGTTTAACTGGGGGAACTCCACGTTATGAACCAGAAGAAATTAAAGCAAAATTTGATATTCATTCTGACCAAGAAAAAACTGTTTTACTTACTTTTGGCGGTTTAGGTTTAGACCAAATTCCTTATCAAAATCTGGCTCGTTTTCCTGACTGGAAATTTCTAACATTAGATAGTAATACTCCTGAACTTCCTAATCTAATAAATGTCACAAAAGAAGCTGAAAAAATAGATAAAAATTTACCACGTATTCGCCCTGTAGATTTGATGCCGATTTGTAGCAGAGTTGTTTCTAAACCAGGATATAGTACCTTTGCTGAAGCTTTGCGTTTAGAGATACCTATTATTTCATTAGTCAGAGAAGGTTTTGGCGAATCAAAATTTTTATTAGAAGGAATTCAAGATTATAGTTATCATCAAATTTTACCTCCAACAGAATTTTTTGATGGTGATTGGGAATTTCTCAGACAACCCCTACAAGCACCCCGTAAATCTGAAAAATTAGATAAAAATGGTACTGAAGCGATCGCTCAAGCAGTTGTAGATTATTTACAATAATTACTTATAACTATCCAATTACCGAATAATTAAGGTTTAAAGCCTCTCATAATCAAGGAGAAACAATGAATTTATTTTCCTTTTATTCAATCCTCTTCCTTTGAGGGAGAGGTAATTATCAATTATCCATTATCAATTATTGAACCATGGATAATTGATAATTAATCCCCAAAAGGTTAAAGCCTCTGCTTTCATCAGATTTTCTGATAATTCAATTCCATTACCGAATAATTAAGGTTTAAAACCTATCATGATCAAGGAGAAACAATGAATTTATTTTCCTTTTATTCAATCCTCTTCCTTTGAGGGAGAGGTAATTATCAATTATCCATTATCAATTATTGAACCATGGATAATTGATAATTAATCCCCAAAAGGTTAAAGCCTCTGCTTTCATCAGATTTTCTGATAATTCAATTCCATTACCGAATAATTAAGGTTTAAAACCTATCATGATCAAGGAGAAACAATGAATTTATTTTCCTTTTATTCAATCCTCTTCCTTTGAGGGAGAGGTAATTATCAATTATCAATTATTGAAGGTTTTAACCATAGTTCAGCAATTAACAATGTTCATGTGACGAGGTGCCGTTTGCGCAGCATTCCGTAGGAATACAATTAAGAATTATCTAGAGTGAAAAATTCTTAATTTATAACAGACTATCTCAGGCTTCTTTATGGCTTGTAAATTATTAATTATTAATTATTCATTATTAATGATTAATTACAATGGGAGGTTTGAAACCTGAATTGTTGAATGAATAATTAATTTAGTATCAACTGTTAATTATTAATTATTCGGTAATTATCCATTATTCATTGTCTATTATCAATTAATGAACGCACAATCTATTCAACTAAAAAAATATGATTCCTAACATTAATCTTAGGAACTTCATTGAAATTGATATGAACAGTATCATTGCAACTGGAGTTGAAATCGGACTTCTAATATGTCTCTTTGTAGCAATTAGATTTTTTCTAGACAGAGCCTATCAACAATTAACAAAAGTATCATCAATCAAAAAGAAGAAAAAAGATATTGAAGTTATCTACCAAAATATTCAGATATTATTAACTCTAAGTTGCTTACTATTATGTTTATTACTGGCAGGAATTAACGGATAGATTATTTATCAAGGAAAAAATTTAATCGAATACCAAACTTCTTTGATTCAAAGTATTTCCTTTGATTACTTGCTAGTTATAGGAATTAGAGTCCTCAAAATCTTGGGCATACTAATTTTAACTAAATGGAGTATTCCATATCTAAATAAATTTATAACTTGGCTAAAAGAGCGGGCGAAAAATTTTGATAAAATCACTGCCAATGATGCCAGTATTGAAAGATTATTTGAATTTTTCAGGAGCAACTTTAATAATATTATCTGGCTTTTGTATATTACTATATCAGCTCAAATCATGCTATTACCAGTAGTAATTATCAAATATCTGTATATAAGTTTGCAGGTTTATATGATTATTATTACTGGCTTACTATTTACTAAAGCTAATACAACAATTATTGATACATTTGATGCCCTAAGTAAAAAATATTCCGATCAAAGAAATATTTTACGCATCTACGATCGCCTCAGTAAATTAATTCCTCTTGCTAAAAAATTTCTTGAATATGCAATTTATATTACTACAGCTACTTTGGCAATTCAAAAAGTTGATTTTGTTGCTAGTTTAGCTCCTTATGGTCCTGTATTTCTGCAAATAATTGGGATTATTTTTATGAGTCGTGTTGTTCAAGAAATTGGTCAACTTGTAATAGAAGAAATATTACTGCGTGAAGGTGATACGGATGATTTATCTCGACAGAGACGAGAGACATTTTTACCTCTATTTCAAAGCTGTATTAAATACCTAATTTACTTTGGTACAGGAATAGCAATTCTTTATACTATTAAAATTGACCCGACTCCTATTTTAGCGGGTGTAGGTATTTTAGGTTTAACAATTGGAATGGGAGCGCAAAGTCTAGTTGAAGATATAGTTGCAGGTTTCTTTATTTTGTTTGAAAGTTACTATTTAGTAGGAGATTTTGTCGAGATAAATGGTGTAAGTGGTTTTGTCACAGGAATAGAATTAAGAACAACTCGTATTAATGATGGAGATAAAAATTATATTATTCATAATTGTGATGTTAAGGATATAGTTAATCACTCCAGCTATAGTAGTGCAGTAGTAATGCTCAAAATTCCTTATCAAGTTAAGATTAGTCAAATCTCTGAAATTGTAGAAAAAGTTGGAAAGAAGCTTCTAGAAGATTATCCGAAAGACATAATTGAAGCACCAATAATAGAAGGAGTAGAAGAATTTTCTGAGAATCAAATATTAATTGAAGTAGTTACACAAGTTAAACCAGGACAACATTTAATGATTCAGAAAGTTTTAGGTTTAATGATTAAAGAAGCTTTTGAGGAAGCAAATATTGAACTTCCTGTGGTTAATCATGTAACACTCAGTAACGATAAACCTATCCCAATATTTTTAAAACCTCTACGTTGAAATAATCTAAAAATAAATGTAAGTATTCAGCTATTAGCAGTCAGATATTAACTTCTTATAAATCAGGAGTCAGGAGTCGTATTGGAATGCTTTTAATACCATTTTTTAGGTCGGAAATTCTTTTTTTCCTCAAATATATATTTCATACAAAGTCTTTTAATTGGTAAGAATTTCCTGCGGAATGCTGCGCAAACAGCTATTAGCAGTCAGCAGTCACCTCCTAGTTTTTTAATGAAAGAAGTAAGCAGTATTTTAACTTCTACTTTATCAATTATATATCTGAGTTGTTAAACCATATATATTTATGGCTGGAAATTATAGATTTGTCTTCAAAGCTGATAGCTGTTAGCTGACGGCTAAATGCTTACTTTAATTGAGTTAACAAATCATAAATGTCAGGAGAAAATACAGAAAAATGGCGTTGGTAATTTTGGGTATTATTTGTATTTTTTAGTAGTTGCTAAACTCTTGAATAAGAAATATTTGAGATTGCTCAATTTTTATTTTCATACCTTGATTCAGCAACGCCAGAAAAATTAACAATGAAAATATTTACCACTAACCTATCCCCTATCCTCTAGTCTCACGGCTATAACTTTTTTTTGCCAGTCATAATTATTTTAGTAGGATATTCTTAGTAAATTAGATGTTGCTTTAAATGTCGGAATTCCACCTTATCAACCAGAGAAAAATCAAGCCAAATTTGGCATTCAGACAGACAAATAAAAAAGAGTTTTACTGACTTTTGATGCTTTGGGTTTAGCCAAAATTTATGATTAAAATATTTCTCGTTTTCCTGACTGGCAATTTGTTATATTTGATAGTAATATAGCAATTCTCATGCTGGTGAGGTACAAAATTCTAGGTTTTAGGGAACACGGAAATAAGGAATAGAAAAGAAATTAAAGATAGGTGTACCTCATAAGCTTGATAAACGCTATATTTCTGAACTTCCTAATCTAATCAATGTCAGGAAATCATTAGAAAAAATAAATGTAAATTTGCCAAATATTTACCCTATAGATTTAATGGCAATATATAGTAGGTTTATTTCTAAACCAGGATATAGTACTTTTGCTGAAGCTTTGTTTTTAGAAGTACCTGTTGTGCCATTTCAGTTATCAGTTATCAGTTATCAGTTAAAAGTTAAAAGTTAACAGTTAACAGTTAACAGTACCTCTGGCTAAACCCAGAGGCTTGAAATACTAAAGTTGATTTTTTTTATCCCCTTAAAAGGGGAGGCTTGAGACCTGATTTTTTGCTCATTAGTTAGAGAAGGTTTTGCCGAATCAAAATTATTCTTACCAGGAATTGAAGATTATAGTTATCATCAAATATTGCCTCCAATAGAATTTTTTGATAGTGATTGGGAATTTCTCATACAACCCCTACAAGCACCCCGTAAATCTGAAAAATTAGATAAAAATAGTAGTGAAGCGATCGCTCAAGCTGTTTAGATTATTTACAATAAGTAACCAAATATAATTAAATTTTACTATTTCATCAAGGACTCTAATCTAGTAGAGGAAATCAATTTCAAGGGCTTTGAATAATTTACATTATGTTACATAGTTAAGTTTATTTGCACCTACCTATTTAATCACTATTAACTATACAATTAAATAATAATCATTCAATTGCAATATATCCGGAAATATTAAATGAACATGAACATAAGTATGAATAACTTCATTGTAACTGGAGCTGAAATAGGATTCATAATATGTATCTTTGTGGCAATCAGATTTTTTGTCACTAGGATATATAAACAGTTACTTAAAGTTGACTCAATTAAAGCAAAAGAAAAAAATGTTCAACTTATCTACCAAAATTTGCAGATATTAATAACTATAAGTTCCCTACTATTATGTTTAGTAGTAGCAGGATTTAATGGATGGCTAATATATCAAGGAAAAGACTTAATAGAATACAAACAGTCCCTGATTCAAAATATTTCCCCAGATTACTGGATAGAAATAGGAATTGGAGTTATTAAAAGTCTGAGCTTATTAATATTAACTAGCTGGATTATCCCATATATAGATAAACTCCTAAATTGGTTGAACGAGCGAGCAAAAAATTTTGAAAAACTTACTGCTAATGATGAAACTATTGAAAATTTATTTAAGTTTTTCAAAGAAAACTTGAATAAGATTATCTGGCTACTTTCTATCACTATATCCGCCCAATTTCTGCAATTACCAACAGTAATAATCCAATATTTGTACATAGGTTTGCGGATTTATATGATTATAATCGCCGGATTACTATTTGTTAAAGCAAGTACAGCTGTAATTGATACTATTGATGCTCTGAGCAATAAATATTCCGAGCAAAAAAATATTTTTATCTTGCGCATCTACGATAATTTCAGTCATTTAATTCCTCTGGCAAAGCGATGTATTGAATATGCAATCTATATTGTTACAGCTACTTTAGTAATTCAACAACTTGATTTTATTGCCAAATTAGCTACTTATGGACCCTTATTAATTCAAATAATAGGAATTATCTTTATTACTCGTGTTGTTGAAGAAGTTGCTAAACTTGTACTAGAAAACTTACTACTTGATAATAATGATTCAAGCGATTTATCCCAACAAAGACGCAAGACATTTCTACCTTTATTTAAAAGCTTTATCAAATACTTTATTTACTTTGGTGCAGGTATTTCTATTCTTTATATTATTAAAATTGACCCGACTCCAATTTTAGCAGGTGTAGGTATTCTCGGTTTAACAGTGGGAATGGGTGCTAAAAGTCTGGTTGAAGATATAGTTGCAGGTTTCTTTATTTTGTTTGAAAATTATTACTTAGTAGGAGACTTTGTAGAGATAAATGGTGTTTATGGCTTTGTGACAGGAATAGAATTAAGAACCACTCGAATTAATTATGAAGATAAACATCACATTATCCATAATCGTGATGTTAAAGATGTAGTTAATCACTCACACCATAGTAATTCAGTTGTTACTCTTAAAATTCCTTATCAAAGTGATATTAATCAAATCTATGAAATTATAAATAGAGTAGGAAATAAGCTTCAAGAAAAGTATCCAGAAGAAATAATGAAAGGCACCGTAGTAGATGGAATAGAAGAATTTTATGACTATCAAATGTTAGTTCATATAACTACAGAAGTTAAACCAGGAAGACACATTGATATGAAGAGAATTCTTGGTACAATGATTAAACAAGCTTTCCAGGAAGAAGGTATTGAAATTCCTGTGATTCACCATTTAATGTTGGATAATGTTGAGTAATTAGGTGACAACAAATATCAACCTTAATAAAGATACTGTTAACCAAAAATAACATGACCAAAAAATAAGCTCTCATACCATTTCTCAAAAATATTGCTATATTTGATTTGGTGGGGGAGGGACGTTAGCATTTTTGTTATGCAACGTCTGTACAAATCAGAATAATTAACATCAACTGGCTAATAATTAGGGAAAAAGTTTTGGTTGCCTATGTTAATTACTGTAAGCATTCAGCCGTCAGCTATCAGCTAAGATGTTTATAGGGGTTTTCACGGCTCTGTTGACTTGCATTACTTCTGCCTTCTGCCCTCTGCCTTCTACCTTTAAGCCAAAATCTCTATATTCATTAGAATCATGAAAAGCGCGCTTACTATGAACGACCATATATTCAATTTTTGCTCCTAGCAATAGGGAATATAAAATCTAGATACACAACAGCTTATAATTCCCGTGCCTCCTAGCTATTTTCCCGTAGCTGTTTGCATAGCATTCCGTAGCTGATAGCTGAGTGCTAATAGCTGAATGCTTACTAATTACTTAATAACTGAAGTGTAGCCCAAGTATAGCTTTTTTTTTGGTAATTGGTCTCCAACCTCTCCTTTTAAGGGGAGAAAAATAATCAACTTGAGTATTTTAAGTCTCCCTATTCTATAGACATACTGATAACTGATAACTAATAACTCAAATGACTCACTATCAACAATTACTGCAAATTAATACTTCCGGTAAATCTTTATCCAAAATTACTTCTAAAGTTCAAGAAGCTGTAGCTAAGTCAGGGATAAAAACAGGTTTATGCAATCTATTTTTACGCCATACTTCCGCCAGTTTAATAATTCAAGAAAATGCCGATCCAGATGTATTAGTTGACTTAGAAAATTTTATTTCTAAATTAGTACCAGAAGGTTATCATTATATTCATAGTGCAGAAGGACCTGATGATATGCCAGCTCATATTCGCAGTGTTTTAACTCATACTTCTGAACAAATTCCTATTAATAATGGCAGATTAGTATTAGGTATTTGGCAAGGAATTTATGTTTGGGAACATCGCCAACGTAGTCATTGCCGAGAATTAGTAATTCATATTAGTGGAGAATAATTCAGAATTCAGAATTCAGAGAAGTTACTGCTACTTAGACATTTTATGGTAGAAAAATAGCTCAAAGTCAGTTTAAGGATTGATACTTTTTTAACCTTAAAGCATCTTTCCGTATAGTCTATATTTGAGCCTATTTTTTAGTTCTATTTTGTTTAAGTATCGAGATTGAGGAAGAAATATCCCTTTATTTTTCTATCGTTAATCTACTTAAAAGGCTAACTGTTTTAGCTTTTTAGATCGAAAATATTGCACCTTTTTTTACTCCAAAAATCCTAAAAGATTTACAGATAAAAGTTTTGAAAGTCAATCAGCAAGCTTTATAATAACTATTTCATTAAAAAAATAAAGTGGAATTATAGTCGTTTCAGTTTAGATTGAGACAAGTTTTTCTTCCTATAAAAGGATTTCAGCCGAAAAAGTTTTTCATTCTTAAATTAAATGACTATAGCAATCCTATTTTATTCGTGGCAAAAATCTTACTGCTTTTTAGGTAACAAGGAAGAGGGAACAGGGAACAGGTGAGAGTTTTAACTTTTTTATTGACTTTTTAATTACCCGCAACCTATTTAGGATTGCTATATATAACTAATATTATCTTCATATTAGTAGGGAAGTTGTATATAATATCCGTATGGATTAGGTTTTTTAGAGATAAGATATCTGGGTTTAATACAAACTAATCGTTAAAAAAATTACAAAACCATTATTATTAGTTAATAACTGAAGTATTGGTGAAGTAGAGAATTATTTTTTTGTAATTGGTATAATAACTAATTTAAAAACAGTGATTATGACTAATAAATTTATGACTAATTTCATTGGATCTAACTCTAGACAAATAAAATTTTCACATTGGCAAGTACAACTAATAGCACCGATAATATCTGCAGTAATATTTGCTTTTTGTTTTCCTCCCTATAATATTTACCCTCTAGCATTTGTCGCTTTCACACCTCTATTATTTGCAACTTTAACAGCTAAAAACTCTTGGCAAGCTAGGACAGTAGGATTTGTCTTCGGCTGTTTAGTGTATAGTTTCACATTGCACTGGATGTGGAATATTTTTCCCTGGTTTACAATTATTCTCTGGGGAATATTGGCTTTATTTCCTGCCATTTTTACATTAACTTTATTTCTGCTTAAACAGAGATGGGGAATAGTCACTTCTCTCACCACCGCTCCTTTTATTTGGATAGGTATAGAATATTTTCGTTCTGAATGTTGGTTTCTCAAATTTGCTTGGATAACTCCTGGTTTTTCCCAAGCAAAAAATTTACCTTTTTTACAGTTTGCTTCCATTTTAGGAGTTTACGGAATTTCTGCTTTAATCATCGCGGTTAACTGTTGTATCTGTTATTTGCTTCTTGATAAAAATAAACTAAATAAACGTTTATTACCAGTAGGAATTTCCCTTGTAATAATCGGCATAATTCATGGTTGGGGTTTTGCTCAAATTCCTACTCAAACTTTAGGTTAAATTCCAGTAGGAGTAATTCAAACAGAAGCAAGTAACTTGCTAGAAAATCGACAATTATCCGAGGAACTCTCAGGAAAAGTAAAATTAATTGTCTGGCCTGAATATTCACTATTTGAATATGTCGATCCAGATACAGAGCTATTCCAAAAATTATCTCAAATCGCCATTGATACTCAAGCCTATTTAATAGTAGGCGCTCAAGAAAAAGTAGCAAATTCTCCCAAAAATTTCTACAATACTGCTTTACTTTTATCACCTACTGGAGAAAAAATAGGGAGCTATTATAAAAATAATCCAGTGCAATTTTTTGATGATGGAACACGAGGAAAAAGCTTTCCAGTTTTTGATACTCAAATTGGAAAAATTGGCATTGCAATTTGTTATGATATGGATTTTTCTCATGTTTTTCTAAATCTAGTTCGTAACGGTGCAGAAATATTAACAGTTCCTACTTACGATGAAATGGGATGGTCAGAAATACAACATCTTCAACACTCAGCAATGGCACCTGCTCGTGCTATTGAACATCGACGTTGGGTAGTCCGTGCTGCTAGTTCTGGAGTTTCTCAAATTATTAATCCTTATGGAGAAATTCAACAAAGTTTAGATGTAGGTTTAACAGGTACTATTTCTGGAAAAATTGACAAGCGTTCGTCCTTAACTTTTTATGCTAGTTTTGGCTATTTATTAACTCCTATTTGTTTGGTATTAGTTATTAGTTATTTGGGGTATGAGTTGGTTTTGGATATGAGTTGGTTTTGGATATTAAAAATACTTTGAATAAAAAGTTCAGCAAAATATAATATTATGTCAGAATAATCAGTGATAAAAAAATTTTTGTTCGTAGTAGGGCTAAAGCCCTATCTGTAGTTCGGGCTGAGAGCTATACTACAAACTTGAATTGTAACTATTTAATCGGACATGATATAACAGGAATTACGCGAAGAAACCGGGTTTCTCCAAGAAACCGGGTTTCTGATTTCACCTGTGTAAGTCTTATATAAATTAGCAATAACTTTGGAATGCTTGATGTACTTTTTCTAACAAGCTACAAACAGAATTAAAATCTCTTGTTTGTTGAGACAAAGGTATTAACATCTGCGAGGCAAGAATCACAAAACGATCGCCTGCGGAAATTGACATTCCAGCATCTTCAAGTTGTTTTGCTAAAGTTTTAGTTTTACTAATGATAGTCTGTTCATCTAGATAAAAATCAAATGAAGAATACTTCTTACAAATCAAAATGGCATCAATACTAATAGGATGTTTCGCTGCTTTCTTCGGAGTTGCTGCGCGTAACTCTCCATGAACTGGATGTGCTTCAATAACAACCATTTCAGCGATCGTAATAGCTTGACAAATAGCCGCCCACCCCTCTACCTTAGAGTGATGAAAACTGAATACCAAAACTCCATCATCCTTAAGTACGCGCCGACACTCAGAAAAAACTGCACCAAGTTGTCTGGCAAATATATGATGATCTTTATCTTGAACTTCTCCTCGATCTGATGAATCATATTTAGTGAACTCTGGGTAACTGTCTTTGAGAACAGGAGATAACCAGGCAAAAAAGAAATCGCTCAACTCACTGTAATGAACAAAATCGAAATAAGGGGGATCGGTAATAACTGCATCTACTGATTTTGCAGGTAAAGGTAGACGGGAGCTATCACCATTAAGCACCATCAAACTATCTTTCCTCTTCTGGAAATGCTCCCATGTTTCTACAGTCTGAACATTAATAGGTTGACTGGATATAGTTTTTTTTGAGGCTGTTTGTTTTGTTAAGTAACCCTGAAAATAAATTTCAAAAGGATAGTCAAGATAGCATTTTGCCCGCATCAGACGTGACTCAAATAGGGTGCTAAAAGTACCACTGCTTTTATTCGTTCCCCATATTGAATTTTCCAACGGAGTACGCTCTGGTTTTAATATATGATTCGAGAACGTATGTCGCACAGCACCAGTACCCTCTCCCTTGAAACTGCAAAACAGGTTGTTAAACTCTAAAGTGCTTGAAAATAAGCATAGCATTTGTTCCCGAATAGCTTTCTCCTCTATCTCAAGGATACTTCGCAACAGGAGTCCAAGACATAATAACTGTCTAGAATTAAAAAAGTCTCGCCAATGGGTATAGTTATAGCTACGAGCTTGGTTAGTATTATGTCCTGGTCTAACTTTCAAAGTTGGCAGTGGCAATGTCTCACTTTGTAACCTTGCCTCTGCTTCCGCATAAAGTAATAAATCTTCTTCTCCCACCGGAAGGTAAACTTTTTCACCATTTGGACGCAGTGCCATAATAGCATACAACCGATGAACTGGTGGGTTGCCGTTAGATGGCAAGAGGTCTTTAATTCGATAGCGAGTACCGTCTTTTGCAATTATGTACTGACCTGATGCAGGTCCTTTTTGAGGATTAAAGCGATACTGACAATGAGGACATATAAGGTCAATTGCATCATAGCGATTTTCAATTATATTCCAACAACTCGGACAAATAATTTGAGCTTTCGGCTTTTTCTTGGGGTAAGCATTTTGCGAGAACACATACCGAGAAAAAAGTGGAATTGTTTCTCCGTTTGGGGTGGTGACAGTTTTCACCCAGAAAAAGTAAAGTACCGATATCAGTTTGCTAGTTTGTGGATCTCTTGTCTGATAGTAGCGACGAATTTCAGGAGCAACCTTATGTTCCAGAAGAGCAAATGTAGCGCGAAGTTCTGTTTCTGGTACTCTGGTAAATGCTTGACGAACAAGGAAACTGCTTATGGGGTTAATATCACAGCCAATTGCCTTAGCTCCAAGCTTAACTGCTTCTCCTAGAGTTGTACCACTGCCCATAAAAGGATCTAGTATCACTTTGTCGGTGAATTGGTGACTTTTATAGAAATTCTTCCAAGTCTTAGCACCAGAAGGACTCAGAGCTGCCAAAGTAATGGCACGAAAAACGCTACCCAAGCGTGTCGCCCACCATTTATGAATGTGATATATTGGACGATTAATCTCCTTACGCCAGCTCTCTCGTTCTGCAACTTGGCTAATTTCAACAATTGGGAAATCCCTTTCAATAGCTGTAGTTGCATGAGTTGGAATGAATGGAACTTTTTTAGCATTCAGATTCAATGCTCTTGACCTCCCGCACTTTCATCAAAATTAGGAACAACACCAGCTATTGTCACCGACTTTGAACTTTGGCTTGCCAACCTATAGGCTACAAACTTGTGTTCATTGCCAGCATTAGGGTTAGGAATTCTCGTGGCATTCAGTTCGTTAGTCTGTAAATCGAAAGTGTAACCCACAACCAGAGTATTTGTCTCAATACGACTTAAGCGACCAACTTCTTGAAACCTAGAGTCCACATCCATACAGTCAGGCACAATGAGAGTCATCAAACCAGTTGTTCCTTCAGTCAAAGCAAAAGGTGTCGGAGCAACATACATTTTACGATCGCGAATCATCACATCACCATAAGTTCCAAAACCTTTAATGCTCTTATTCTTGTGAATATAGTTGCGCTCGGCGTTCAGAAAATCACCGTGACAGATTACTAGATCGATTACGGGATACTGTTTGCTTCCCTTACCTCGATCTGGATAACCCGATAAATCAGCAGGATAACGACCAAAAACATAAAATATTTCTCTTCCATTATGATAACCTGTTGGAACTTGACTATTGCAATCGTAATCCCGTTCACGACCTGGCCAAGCTAACCCCTTAACTTCATACCCTTCAGTTGACTCAACCAAGCAGAAATCAGGATAGCTATTCCGGCCTGATTCCTCAAAATGAACTGGGATATCTTGCAAACGTTTTTTAAACCAGTTTTGAAAGTGAAATTCTTTATCCTTATGACTTATAGATTCAATCAGTTCACCTTCCTGGACAGCTAATACGCACTGCTCAAAAATATCAAAGCAGGTTGTATTTGTCATCTAGATTTTCCTTTTTTCAAAATGTCCAAAAAGCTCGAAACTTTAATTAAATATTATATCATATTAACACTCTTTTTAACAAGAGCTTCAGTATAGCTAAAATAGATTAAATTCAGTATTAATTATAGTAGAGTGAATTATGTTTCAATACAATTTGTTTTCTCAACCAAAACCAAAACCACTTAATATTATCTATTGCTTCATAACAAGAGGAAGCACAATATTATTTCGTACTGCAATGGCGATCGCTATCTTAGGAACTGTAAGTTGTACCACCAAAGTGCAACTTGAATCTCCCACCGTTGCTCAGACTCCAAGCAAATCCACTCTAAATTCATCCGTCTCTAATAATGAAAATATCGCCTCTACTTCAGGCTACCAAAAAATAACTGTAGTCGAAAATCTCGAACATCCCTGGGGTATTGACTGGTTGCCAGATGGAGCAATGTTAATTACCGAAAGACCAGGGCGGTTGCGAATTGTTCGTGATGGAATTTTAGACCCCGCTCCTATTGCCGGAGTTCCTCAAGTATTTGCTGTTAGTCAAGGTGGTTTATTAGATGTCTCAGTTCATCCGCGCTTTGCAGAAAATCGTTGGATATATCTAACCTATTCCCACGGCGATCGCTCCGCAAACCGGACTCGTATCGCCCGCGCTCGACTTGAGAATAATACTCTGCGCGATCTAAAAGTAATCTTTGAGGTTTCCCAGACAAAACCAGGGGCACAACATTACGGGTCGCGTCTTGTTTGGTTGCCTGATGGAACCCTAGTGGCAAGCATTGGTGATGGAGGCAACCCACCTATTGAATACAATGGTGAATTTATCCGACAACAAGCTCAAAACCGCAAAAGCCATCTTGGCAAGGTGATCAGATTGAATGATGATGGTTCCATACCCTCCAATAATCCTTTTGCTACTTCTACAGATGCCGAACCTGCCGTCTGGAGTTATGGTCATCGCAATATCCAAGGAATTGCATTAGACCCAACAAAAAATCGAATTTGGGCAACCGAACATGGTTCCAGAGGTGGTGACGAACTGAATTTAATTGAGGTCGGAGAAAACTATGGTTGGCCTGTAGTTACTCACAGTCGCGAATATTCGGGAGGACTCATCTCCCCTGAAACATCTCGCCCTGGTCTGATAGATCCCAAAGTAGTATGGACTCCTTCGATAGCTCCCTCTGGTTTAGCTTTTTATAACGGCGATCGCTTTCCCCAATGGCGAGGTAATTTATTTGCGGGTGGGTTAGTATCCCAAGATATTCGTCGTATTGAGCTAGACGAAGCGGGTAATGTTATCGGTCAGCATTCTATTCCTATAGGTCAGAGAGTGCGGGATGTCCGACAGGGACCCGATGGACTGTTGTATGTTCTCACCGATGCGCCAAACGGGCAATTAATTCGGTTGGAACCTGTGGGAATTTAGAATTTAGAATTCAGAATTTAGAATTGGGAATTTAGAATTTAGAAGGAAAAATTCAATTATTTGGATAGTGGGAGCATCTTGCTCTCTTGTGTTTGTAGTTGGGCTTTAGCCCGAACATAGATATTGCTCAAGCCCAACTACGAGCTTTAATTAGGGCTTGCTGATTAAATATAAAAGCATTGACGGATAAAGGTTTTAGCAATTTGATGTCTGGAAAAAGTACCAGCTTTTTGGTTGATCAAGCAGAAAAAGTGAGCATTTTGGGTAGATTATGGCAGAAAAATCACTCTTACTATTCTTCCTCCTGCCTCCTCTATAATTCCCATTCCTCCTGACTCCTGTACGGGCGTTAACGATAGTTATGCGAAGCTAACGGCCGTTTCGCGGAGCGACATGAAACGCCCCTACGACTCCTGACTCCTACCCTCACCCATAATAATTTTTCACCAAACCCTAATTACTATTCAACCTAACAGCAATTTGCACCTCACTCCTTTTCAAATCTTCCGGTGTCATCGGCGAATTATACAACAACCGTCTCGGCGAACTCACAACTTCATATTCTGGGTGCTGCGCTAACCAATGTTGCAGCTTTTGCAAATTTTGTTCGTAGCTCTCCCAAGTATAAGCACCCTGCACTCCAATACTCACAACTGTCATTGGCAAAGTATCTCTCACCATCACCTGAGAATCAATTTTTTGGGGAGTCATATCTGGGGTGGAATAGAGAAAAGATACCTCTGTTTGTTCGCCTTCAACGACATAACGAGCTTCCACAGGGGTTGTCATGGCAATTTGATTAGTGCTGATATGTTGATATAGTGGGTCGAATGCGACTCTGGTTGCCATCCGGGAATCTCCTGTATGGGTGTAGGTGACGCCACGGTATTGGGGATATTGTTTAACTTCGATGACGTTTACTTCAGTAGGTTGAGGAAAACCTAGGGGTAAGGATGCAGACATAATTTTTTGGATGATTTGTTTAAGAGGATATTTTAATAATTAAGGTAGCACAAAACATCTTGCTTGTGATAGCTGTTTTTAGAATTTCCCAACTCCAATGAAAGCAGGTTTGATATAACTTATGGTATCAAATCAGGATAATTACTAGACCAAAGTCATTGCGACTGGAACCGAGTGGAAGGTTTGCGGAGCATTCCGGAACGGATAGCAATCTCCCAAACCCTTGAGATTCCTTTCCTGACGGAATGCTCCGCATTCATGTCGGCTCAAGCGCCGAAACGCTGTCGCTCGACGACTTTTCAGCAAGATTCTATATAAGTTCTGACTTTGTTAAAGGTACTCAAACTAGCTATTTTCTAATCGCTGCAATTTCCATTTTTCCCACTCCCGCAGTTTTTCGTCTGGGTCATTTGTTGCTCTGTCTTGTAATAGTGGGAGAGTTTGCGGATGGTCTGAATATTGTTTAACTATTGCTTCTAGAAGTTTGGTTGAGTTTAGGAGTAGGGTAGTTTTTGCGCTCCGCAAAGCGTCAGCACAACACAGCGAAAGTTAACGGTGGTGAGTCAATGAATGTAATACACAATACTATATTATGTACTATTGTACAATAGATGAATAAAACATCAATTTATGGAAAACAGAGCGATCGCTACAATATAATACACAATACTATATTATGTACTATTGTACAATAGATGAATAAAACATCAATTTATGGAAAACAGAGCGATCGCTCATGTAGGTTGGGTAGAGCGACAGCGAAACCCAACAGATACAATATTGTTGTTGGGTTGAAGTACGAAACCCAACCTACAAAATTTTGTTAAAGGTACTCAAACTAGCTATTTTCTAATCGCTGCAATTTCCTTTTTGCCCACTTCCGCAGTTGTTCGTCTGGGTCGTTTGCTGCTCTGTCTTGTAATAGTGGCAAGGTTTGCCGATGGTCTGGATATTGTTTGACTATTGCTTCTAGTGCTGTTTGTCGAGGGTTGTGTTGATATTCATTTTCACGTTGAAAGGGGTCATGGAGGGCGGTATTGTAAAACAATTCTAAAATTCCCGGTTCATGTTTCCAACCAGTAGCTATTTGTTCCACTGCTTCAAGTCGGACTTCCCAATTCTCATCAGACACAACCCTTTGTTTGAGTAATTCTAAAATTCCCTCTTCATGTTTCCAACCA
>NZ_JBNHEQ010000033.1:0-26614 GCF_050016015.1 Dapis hubbardiae BLCC-M172 | reverse complement strand
GTTTATTACCTTAATTATTATTTTTCCTAAATTTCCTTGATCAACCCGGTTTCTGAGTGGATAATGGATAATTCAGGAGTTAAATTTTTACTTTGTTATTTTAATAAGACTAGAAAAAAATATTTAACTGATAGCTGATAGCTAATAACTGATAACTGACTACTCCCTACTCCCTACTCCCTAACATTATGAAAATCAAAAAAACAACCTTAACATTAATGTTAACAGCACTTGCTTTAGGAGGGTTTGTTTATTTCTATGAAATTCGAGGTAAACAACAACAAGCAGAAACCCAAGAACAACAAAAACAACTGTTTGATTTTGAGTCAGAACAAATTCAGACTATTACTATCAAACAAGAGTCAGAAATATTAACCTTAAAAATAGACGAAGAAGCCGAAGAAAAAACCTGGAATATAACTGAACCTGTAGAAAAAAAAGCTGACTTACAAACAGTAGAATTTTTGCTAACTGAACTAACAAACTTAAAAAGCGATCGTTCCATCACTACTTCAGTTTCTCAATTATCAGAATATGGTTTAGAAAAACCAGAAATAACTGTAGAAATTCAACTCAAAGATGGTAAAACAAGTCGTCTATTTTTAGGTCAACCAGACTTTAATGGTAATTTGATATATTCTCAATTAGAACCAGAGGGGGAACCACCAGAAGAGGTATCGGTTTTGTTGTTATCTGTGAACTTCAAAAATGTCTTAACTAAACCAGTTTCCGAATGGGAAAAACAAGAAAAGTCGGATGAATCATTGGATAAAACAGAAGAATCTACCGACAAAAAAGAGCAGCCTGAAACAACTAAAGAGTCATCGGAAAAACCATCTAGTAACCCAGAAGTTTCTCCCTCACCCTCCGATGAATATTTATTTACCGAATAATTAATAATCATTAATTATTAATTAAAGAATTCAGCTTTATTAGCCTCCCCTGTCAAGGGAAAAAAAGTGCTAGGATATTTCCTTATATTCAATTCCGTTACGGTTTTTCTTGAGGTAATTATCAATTATCAATTATCAATTATCCATTATCAATTAATGAAATAATAGCTATATTTATAGATAGAAAAATCAGCCATAAAAATTATATAGCAATCCTCAAATAGGTTGTAATATTTGATCTACAGTTTTTTTTCACAAATAATTTCATACTGCTATATTATATCCTAACCATTCAGCCGTCACCTTTAAAAAAAGAATGCGACAAAAAAGTGCATCTTAATTATAGATGCTTAAAAAAAGCTGCTCCAATTCATTTTAGACTCTATCATTTTTCGTTTTTTTTCAATATTTACTCCTTCCTCCTTCTTCACTCTTCCCTCTTCCTTCTTCCTTCTTCCCTCTTCCTTCTTCCTTCTTGCCTTTAATACTGCTAAAATACTAGAAAATATAATACTTAAATTAGTTGAAAACCAAATTTCCCAAGTATATTCCCCACTTAAGACATAATAATTATGACTCAAACTGCACTGAATATGGGGACGACCCTAACCAACACCCAAAACGACGTCGAACTGCGTAAAGTATTCAAAGTATTTGACGGCCATACAGTAGTAAGGGGTGTGGACTTCAATATTCGTCAAGGAGAATTTTTTAGTATTTTAGGGCCTTCTGGTTGTGGCAAAACTACAACATTGCGCTTAATAGCTGGATTTGAAACCCCATCAGCGGGTGAAATAATGATTCGAGGCCAATCAATGAACCAAACTCCTCCTTTCCGTCGTCCAGTAAATACTGTTTTCCAAAGCTACGCTTTATTTAACCATCTAAGCGTTAAAGATAATATTGCTTTTGGACTCCGAATCAAACGTTTAGGAAAAGCCGAAACTGAGGAAAAAGTAGCACAAGCTCTACAGTTGGTGAAAATGGAGAAATTTGCTGATCGCTATCCTAATCAAATATCTGGTGGGCAACAACAACGGGTGGCTTTAGCAAGGGCTTTAGTAAATCGTCCAGCAGTATTATTATTAGATGAACCTCTCGGTGCCCTAGACTTAAAACTACGGAAACAAATGCAAATGGAATTGTCCAATTTACATCGAGATTTGGGGGTAACATTTGTGATGGTAACTCACGACCAAGAAGAGGCCATGAGTATGTCTGACCGTATTGCTGTGATGCACGAGGGTAGAATAGAACAAATAGGTTCTCCTCAAGAAATTTACGAGCGCCCCGAAAGTCCATTTGTGGCAGATTTTATTGGAGATACAAATTTATTTCAAGGTCGGGTCGAATATAGTAATAATTCCAGTATGGTTGTTAAAACAGATAGTGGTCTAAAGATTTCTGTAGAACAATCAAAAGTGAGTGATAAGGAACAACATGGAGAAATCTATGGAGGTGTTTCAGTAGTCGTAAGTGTGCGACCAGAAAAAGTTAATCTAAGTCTCTATTGTCCAGATGTATCAGAAAATTGTTTTGAAGGCAGGTTGACCAATGTAATGTATATGGGAACTCATGTACATTATCAAGTAAATCTGTTGTCAGGCGATCAGATTATGGTTAGGCAGCCAAATACAGAAGGAACTTTGCCCAACCAAGATACTCCTATCTATGTTTACTGGTCAAAACAAAATTGTTTGGCTTTAAGTGAATCAAAATCATAAAAATAGTTAAATACAATTAAAAAGCTTCATTAATTGATAATGAATAATGGATAGTGGATAATGAAAACTATCTCTAATTATCAATTATCCATTGGTAATGAGAGGCTTTAAACCTTTGGGGATTAATTATCAATTATCAATTATCCATTGGTAAACTTACTTTTGACTTTAAACTTTTTGTAACTACTGTGCCTCCAACTAATTTACAGAAATACCAGGGAAATAATGTAGCGAAATTGAGTTACCAGCAAGATACTCGTACTTCTAGACGTAAATTTCTGAAAGCGTCAGCAGCTACCATCGCAGTTTCAACCCTTTCTAGTTGTGGTTGGAGATTAGCCGAAGTTAAATCTAACCCCAGAATGCAGGGTAATTCAGATTTATTATATATATATACTTGGGCAGGTTATACAGATCAAGATTTGCTCGATCGCTTCTACGATGAAACTGGTATCAAAGTAGTTGCAGATGTGTTTGACTCTAATGAGTCAATGCTAGCTAGAGTACAAGCAGGGGGAGGAGGAGCATATAGTATTATCTATCCATCTGATTATATGGTGCAAAAAATGGCTGCCCTAAACTTGCTGACAGAATTAGACCACTCTCTAATTATTGGTTTAGACGATCTATTTCCCAAATTCCAAGACCCGGTATACGATCCGGGTAATTTCTATAGTGTACCCGTAAGTTGGGGAACTACTGGTTTAATTTACAATAGTAAACTGTTAGCAACATCGCCTAATGATTGGGAGTATCTCTGGGAAAATGAAGATTTAGTATTAAAGCGGATGACTTTACTGAATGACGTGCGCGAGGTGATGGGGTGTGCTTTAAGAAAATTAGGATATTCTTACAACTCTACCAATGTAGAAAATATTAGGGAAGCTTACGAAGAGTTACTTCTACTCAGACCAGCGATCGCTTCCTTTACTACAGATGGTTGGCGCTCTCAAATTTTGGTAGAAGATTTGTTAATTGCTATGTGTTATTCTTCTGATGCTGCAGAAATTAAACCAGAAAACGAAGATTTAGAATATATTACCCCACGCAGTGGTTCCTCTCTATGGACAGATACATTAGTAATTCCGAAAAATGCTCCTAACCCAGATGGTGCTTATCAATGGATTAACTTTATGTTACAGCCAGATATAGCAGCGGAAATTGTAGAAAGACTAAGTTTTACGACACCTTCTCGTGAAGCATATCAATTGTTACCAGAAGAACTAAAAGAAGACCCTACTTTATTTCCTCCAGAGTCAATTATTCAAAACTGCGAAAGTTTAGCTCCACTGGGTAAATATGAAGAAGTTTATGAAAGATACTGGACTAAATTAAGAAGTGGATAATTTTCATTAATTGATAATTGATAATTGATAATGAATAATGGATAATTACTTCTGGTTAAAACCGTAACGGAATTGAATATAAGGATATCTCCTAGCACTTTTTTTCTCTTGAAATAGAAGGCTGTAAACCTAATATAGCAATTATCAATTATCCATTGGTAAAGGAGGAAGGAAGAAGGAGGAAGGAAGAAGACAAATTCCTGAGTTTATTTATGGGATTATTCTACGACCTTTTTTTAGTTATTAAAGTCTAAGTAAAGCTTAATAAAATTCCTTGTTCCTGAACATATATAGCACTACGCATTTAGGCATCGAAAACTCACGAGTGAGATTACTTTTAACTTTTTACTTTTAACTTGCGCATAGCACTATAAAATCCAATCCTTGAGAAATTTTGCAATTTCTATAACACTACAAAAAAAGTGTTAGGACATTGAGAAAATTAAAATCGTTATACAGTCATTAGTTTTGATTTAAGCTGATAACTGATAACTGATAACTGATAATTGATAACTGATATGAATACACCTACTAAAACATCTACTCCCGCTTTCCCTAATTCTCAGTCAAAACATGGTATGAGTCAAATATTTTCTAAACTCTTGGGTCCTCTAGTTTTACTAGGTCCGGCAGGTTTATGGTTATTGTTTTTATTAGTATTGCCAACTTTAGTAATTTTTGAGCTGAGTTTAGTAGAAAATATTCGACCAGGAGATTTAGTAATTCCTGACGGTATTGGTAACTATTTACGAGTATTTGATCCCTTAAATTTAAAAGTAATTTGGCGTTCAATATATTTTGCTATAGGTACAACAATTTTATGTTTATTATTAGGATTTCCTGTAGCTTATTGGATTGCTTTAATGTCACCAAAAAAGTGGCGAAATCTACTTTTATTGGGTTTTGTTTTGCCACTTTGGACTTCATCTTTATTACGTTCTTATGCCTGGATTACAATTTTACGTCCTACTGGTGTATTAAACTCAATTATTGGAATGATCGGACTACCACCTTTGGAATTGTTGAATAGAACTCCGGCAGTTTTGATTGGCATGAGTTATAGTTATTTACCTTATATTGTGACAGTTCTTTATGCTTCTTTAGAAAAATTAGACCGGAGATTATTAGAAGCATCATCCGATCTAGGTGCTACTCCTATACAAACTTTTTGGAAAGTGACAGTTCCCCAAAGTTTACCTGGTATTGCTGCAGGTTCTTTGTTAGTTTTTATTAGTTCTTTAGGAGATTTTGTAGACCCAGAATTATTAGGTGGAGCTTCAAGTATGACCGCTGCTCGATTAATTTATAACCAGTTTTTAGGAGCTACTCAAAATTGGGGTTTTGGTTCATCTTTGAGTATGGTTTTGATTTTAGGGGTGAGTATAGCGATCGCTCTTTTACTAAAATTTGGTGATGGTAAACCGTCGAAATAAGTGTGGGAAGTGTGGGAGGTGTGGGAGGTATGGGAAGATTGAATATTGAACTATTAGGTAACATTTTACCAATGGATAATTGATAATTAATCAATTTAAGGAGAAAAAAAGTTCTAGGAGATTTCCCGATATTCAATTCGATGGTTTTCAGCAGAGGTAATTATCCATTATTCATTATCCATTATCAATTAATGAACGTAGGGGTTTGGTCTCCAAACCCAAGCTAAATGTAGCTTGTAACATTTTATCGTATTTTTTATTTACCACCTATACGAGTCAAAATTTTACTCAAGTTTTAGATGAAAAAAAAATGACAAATACTGTAATAAATCCAGAAGATGATATCCCAATAGATATGTCTAAATCTAAACCTAAATTTCAAATTTCTTGGCAGGTAATATTTACAATTTTAATGTTCCTATTTATGTACTTGCCAATTTTTGTATTGACTTTTTATAGCTTCAATAAATCTAAATATAGTGCTGGATGGGAAGGTTTTACCCTGCAATGGTATGTAAAACTTTTTCAGGATACTAGGATTTTAACTGCTCTCCAAAATAGTTTAACTGTAGCTTTTTTTGCTGTAGCTATTTCGGCAGTTATTGGTACTTTAATGGCAGTAGGTTTGGCAAAATATAAATTTCGTGGTAAATCATTATATCTGGGTATTTCTTATCTGCCATTAATTATTCCTGATATAGCGATCGCTGTAGCTACTTTGGTATTTTTAGCTGCACTGGCAATTAGATTAAGTTTATGGACAATTATTGCAGCTCATATTGTTTTTTGTTTAGCTTATGTAGGTTTAGTTGTCTCTACAAGATTAGCAGATTTAGACCCCAATTTAGAGGAAGCTGCCCTTGATTTAGGAGCAACGCCAGTAGAAGCTTTTATTCAAGTATTATTACCCCAATTAATACCAGGAATTTTGTCTGGATGTCTGCTGGCTTTTGTATTAAGTATGGATGATTTTTTAATTGCTAGTTTTACTTCTGGAAGTGGAGCAACAACATTGCCAATGGAAATTTTTAGTCGGATTCGTACAGGAGTAAAACCAGATATTAATGCTCTAAGTGTAATTTTAATTGTAGGCTCAGGAGCAGTTGCTATTGTTGGGGAATTTTTGCGGAATAATGGTGAAAAAAAGAATAGGAATTAAAGGAGTCAGGAGTCATAATTCAGGAAGTATAAAGGAGTTTTTTGCGCAACTTTAGGGTAGAAAATAGGTATGATTTGCATTCTTAATTTTGGACTCAAAACTTACATTCTTAGCAATTTCATATGGCTTTGTTGTATGAAGGTAGTGATAGAGCATCCATTCCGCAGATATATTGCTCTCTTTCGCAATTATTGATGTTCTATTCATTTATTGTCCAATAGTTATTGCTCTGCTGAGAAAGCGTTTCGGGTGTCGCCGATATGTTTCGGCTAAGAGCCGACATGAATGCGGAGCATTCCGTCAGGAAAAGGCGGAGCAAATGTGGCTGCTATATTCCTCTCTTTCGCAATTATTGATGTTCTATTCATCTATTGTCCAATAGTAAGGGCTGGCAAATTAGACCTTAAAGCCTTTACAGGCAAATGAATAGGATATCTTCAGTATAAATACTTACCAAGCTACCATTTTTATACTACTTTTAATGCTACAAGTTGACCTGCGGAACGTGGGATATAAATATCTAAAATGAATTGGAGTAGCTATTTTTCAGCATATCTGACAGAGAGCTACCTTTTTATACTATTCTTTTTTTTCAAAGTGATATAATATTATGTCCGGTTGAACAGTTATAAATAATGAGGTAGTAGTCAGGAGGGAAGTGGGAAAAAGAAAGTATAAAAAGGAGAAAGTTTTTTGATCACTAATTATCCGAACATGATATAATTCCAAATAATTTATATGCTAGAGAATTATACCATTCGTAGAAACAAGAAAATTAGGAAAATACTGCTTTTGGTACTTTTACCCATAATTTCTAGTCTATTAGTTTGGTCAGTGGGAAATACTCTTTTGCTTAACTCAGCATCAAAAGCTCCTGTTGATGCTTACTTGGTTTTGGGTGGCAGTATTAAACGGGAAATTTATATTGCTCAAGTAGCTAAAAAATATCCTCAGATACCTATACTAATTTCTACTGGTTCTCAAGATCCCTGTATTGTCGGATTATTTCAACGGGTAAATGCTCCTGTAGAGAAGGTTTGGTTAGAACATTGCGCTAAATCTACTTTTGGTAACTTTTTTTTTGCTATGCCAATTTTGGAAAAATGGGGAGCGCGACATATTAAATTAGTCACATCTCCTAGTCATTTACCTAGAGCAAAGTGGTTAGCACAAATTATTCTGGGTTCTCATGGAATTTGGGTGGAAACTGATATTGTTAAGGAAATAGGTAGACCAGGAAATCAAGAATCTCGCCTCAAGACAGGTTTCGATGTTATTCGTAGTTTGATATGGGCGGTGGAAAGTCAGGTAATAGAACCAAAATGTACAGATGTGCTCAAACTTTCACAGGTTAATATGACACAATGGTGCAAGGATGGTTTTCGTTGTGAGCATCAAGCCAAATTGAAGCAAGAGTCAATTTGTCAGCACCCCGCTCTAAAGAGACGGGGCTTTCGGCTAAGAGCCGACATGAAACGTGCCTCCTCTTTAGGTAGCTGACCAGCCTAAGTCTTAACTGACTACGTTGCATTTAAGAGTCAAAGTTCTCACCTTGGAATGCTTTACCAGTTCCAAGCTCTGAAACCAAATAGTTAAAAGTTTACGAGGGGTAAAGCGGTGCTATTTGGATCTGCCGGGATGCAACATTGGCGAGGTAAACATTACCCTAGAAATAGGAGTTTTTTAATGAATAAAAATGCAGTTTTTGTGCTGGACACTAATAAAAAACCCTGCAATCCAGTACATCCTGCCGTTGCCAGAAAATTATTAACTGAAGGCAAAGCAGCAGTATTTCGCAGGTATCCATTTACGATTATTTTGAAGGAGGAATCCAAAGATGAAGTAAAAGAATTAAGAGTTAAGATAGACCCTGGTGCTAAAAGGACTGGGTTAGCAGTAGTATCTGACTCTAACATTGTCTGGTGTGCAGAACTTGAACATCGCGGGTTTCAAATTCGGGACAAATTAAATCACCGTAGAACTCAACGTTGTAACCGTCGTAATCGTAAAACTCGATATCGTCAACCTCGTTTTTTCAACAGGAAACGACCCAAAGGTTGGCTGCCTCCGAGCTTAATGAGTCGAGTTTATAACATAGAATCTTGGGTAAAAAAACTATGTCGATTAGCTCGTATCACCGCTATTAGCCAAGAGTTAGTTAGGTTTGATATGCAGAAGATAGTTAACCCAGAAATTAATGGGATTGAATACCAAAAAGGCGAATTATTTGGCTATGAAGTCAGAGAATATTTGCTTGAAAAATTTAACAGGACTTGCGTTTATTGCAACACTAAAGAAGGGTTTTTTAACTTAGACCATTTCTATCCTAAATCCAAAGGGGGAAGCGATAGAGTTTCTAATTTGGTACTGAGTTGCGTTGAGTGTAATCAGAAAAAGGATAATCAATTACCTGCTGATTTTCTATCAGATAGACCATTACTTTGAGCAATAATAGAAAAACAGTGCAAGCAACCACTTGCTGATGCTGCTGCTGTTAATGCTACTCGTTGGAAACTCAAAGAAGTTCTTGAAAATACTGGTTTGTCTGTTGAGTTAGGTTCTGGAGGATTAACTAAATTTAATAGACGGCGATTAGGCATTTCCAAATCTCATTGGACTGATGCTGCCTGTGTGGGAAGTTCTACTCCTAATAGTTTAAACATCAAAGGATATCAACCATTATTGATTAAAGCAATGGGTAGAGGTACTCGTCAGATGGTTAATTCTGATAAGTATGGATTTCCTCGCGGCGCACCTAAACTTCAACAGAAATCATTTTTTGGTTTCCAGACTGGAGACATGGTTAAAGCAGTAATTCCCAAAGGTAAATATGCTGGTACTCATACTGGTAGAATTGCTGTTAGGAAAAAAGGTAACTTTAAGATTAAAACATCAACTCAAACCTTTGATGTTAATCATAAATATTGCCAGCATATCCATAAGTCTGATGGTTTTGCATATAGCTTTGGAGAACTGGCTGATGCAAAAACTTAAAGTTGTTAAACCAACTGATAACTGAAATGACCCTTTTTCCTCCTGACTCCTGACTCCTGACTCCTGACTCCTGACTCCTACTTTCTTACGCACATGATATAACTTCTGACTCCGCTATATCTGCTTGAGAGATTCAATTTCAGCTTGATTTAGGTCTCGCCATTCACCAGGTTTGAGTTCCTCTAGACGAAGATGAGCGATCGCTATTCTAACTAACCGCAATGTGGGAAAACCTACTGCTGCGGTCATCCTTCGCACTTGACGGTTACGACCTTCTGTGAGTGTTATTTCTAACCATGCGGTGGGTACAGTTTTGCGAAATCGAATTGGTGGGTTGCGGGGTGGTAGGGAGGGTTCTACAGATAACAATTTAACTTTTGCGGGTCGTGTTTTGTAATTTTTAATCGTTACACCCTCCTGTAGTTGCTTCAATGCTGTTGTATCTGGTATTCGTTCTACTTGCACCCAGTAAGTACGAGGATGAGCAAATTTTGGATCGGTTAGTCGATGTTGAAGTTGTCCGTGGTTTGTTAATAGTAAAAGACCTTCACTGTCTTGGTCTAATCTGCCAACTGGATAAACTGAATCAACGGAAATATACTCTTTTAGAGTATGATGTCGATGGTTACTATTAGGATTTTCAGTAAACTGACTCAAGACATTATAGGGTTTATTAAACAAAATATACCGATAAACCATAAATTTTAGTTATTATATAGCGTTTCTGAATGTGATGTGAACATTGAATTGCTAGAAAAAGGAGTCAGGAGTCAGGAGTCAGGAGGAGAGAATACAGAAGTTTTTTTTACTAAAAAAACGACAATTTTGGTTGACAACTCATCTGGAAACGCTATAGATATAATAGAGATCTCCAGAAAAGAGGGAGCAGGGAGTAGGGAGTAGGGAGTAGGTAAGTAGGGGGAAATAATTGATGATTTATGAGAGATAATTGATTTTATTTTTGACGATCGGAGATGTCTAATGTAACAGCTATCTCTATCATTATTGACTTTCTTCCTTCTTCCTTCTTCCTTATCCCTTATTTCTTCTTCCTTCTTCTCAAAAAGTTTGCATAATTGTCCGATCGCGTCCTTCTGCTTTTGCTTGATAGAGAGCTTCATCTGCTATTTTAATCAATTTTCCCCAGGAAAACTCTAGTAAAGGAATAGTGCTTGCCACACCTAAACTCATGGTAACAAATTCTGAGATTTGAGAACCAGCATTAACTAATTTTAAATCTAAAAGTTGGCTACGAATTAATTCTGCTATGTGAAATCCACCTTGAGCATCTGTTCGAGGTAATACAACTACAAATTCTTCCCCACCGTAACGTGCTACTAAATCTCCTGGTCGCTTGACTTCTGCTTTAATCGTATTAGCAACTGCTTGCAGACACCTATCTCCTGCTGGATGACCATAAGTATCATTGTACCGCTTGAAATAGTCAACGTCACATAGAATCAAAGCTATGGGTACTTTTTCCCTTGCCATTCGTCGCCACTCCCTATCCATATATTCGTCAAACACACGGCGGTTAGCAACCTTAGTCAAACTATCAATGTTGGCAAGTTCAATTAACTTTTGATTCGCAGTTTCTAATTTTTGATATAGTTCTGACTGTTGTATAGCGATCGCTAACTGTCCCGCTAAACATTCAATAAAATCCATTTCTGAAAATTCCCATTTTCTCGGTTTTGAACAGTGGTGAGCAATTAATAATCCCCACAATTGTTGTTGAGTAGATTCAAAATATTTATCCGAGGTTTGTTCTGTGTTACTCTTTGATATTGGTACTACTAAGTTAGCTTTTACTTGAAACTCACTCAGAAATTCCACATGATATGGCATTAAATCTCCCATAGATATATATTCTTGATTAGCAGATTTATCCTGTGCATTTTCACTAAATTTACTCATGCTTTCTAAAACAGATGCTTGACTAGAAGTAACAGATTCCATAACTACTTCTCCGGTTCCATCTGGCTGAAATTTATATATCAGTACCCTGTCTGTTTTGAGAAATTTTCGGACTTCATCTACTGTAGTTTTGAGAATATCATCAAGGTTTAATGATTGACGTATCCGTTCTTGAATAAACGTCATAAATCTTGCAGTTTCTGTTTGCTGTTTTAATTCTTTTACCAGTTCATTAATTTGCAAAATTCGACGAACTCGCTGACGTAAAACTGCCCATTTAATTGGCTTAGTAATATAATCCATCGCACCAACAGTAAAAGCAAGATCGACAGATTCTTTGTCTTCAAGAGAGGTAATTATTAACAATGGAGTCTGGTAAAGTAAAGGGTTAGTATCTAGATTCTGATCTGGAAAAAAATCATTTGATAAATGCCGACTAAAAAGTTCTTGTAATTTAATACAGCAAACAAAGCCATCAATTTCTGGCATCATTGCATCTATTAAAATTAAATCTGGTATTTGAATATTACATTTTTCCAAGCATTGTTTGCCACTGTTTGCTTCTATTATTTTATATCCTTCTGATTCTAATGCTTTACGCAGCAGATAACGCATATATTTTTCATCATCTACTATCATTATTACAGAGGAATTATTCTGTGATTTTTGTGCATTCATAAAAGTTTTAATTTAAAAATATTATAGCGCTAGGGAATAAGGAATAGTAGACTTTCAAAGGGTTTTCCTAGGTCATGCTCCGCAAACAGAATTTATAAATGTCAAACACCTTAATGCGTAATGCTATATGAGTTAAGAATCTATTATATTTCAGCTATCACTAAGGGAATGGTTCTGATTCGCCTTGTAAACGTTAAAAAATGTCTATGATACTAACGAATGACTACTATTTAACGGCAAATTAGCAGAATATTTTATCCAATATATTGTACAGTTGTAACTGTTTAATTGGTTTATTTAGTAAGGCTGCTAAATTTAGTTTTTGGAGCTGATTTTTTGTAGGAGATTTACCAATAGGAGTTAACATAACTAATGGCAAATATTTATACTTGGGTATTTCTCTAATAGCAATAGCAGTTGCCACTCCATCCATTTCTGACATTTCCATACCAATAATTATTAGGTCAAAATCAAAATTTTGGTCAGCAGTTTCATTTTTGAGGATATTTATTGCTGCAATACCTGATGTTGCAGTATGAGATAAAATTCCCCACTCGTTGAGTTGCTGAGTTAAAATTTGTAAACAAGAAGGACGATCATCCACGATTAATAATCGTTTATTAGCTAAGTTACTGATAGGATTAAATTGACTTCTAATATTTTCATCAACTTTTGCCATTAAAGTAAAATGGAATGTAGACCCTATTCCTTCTTGACTTTCAACCCACATTTTACCACCCATCATTTCACATAAACGTTTACTGATAACTAATCCTAATCCTGTTCCTCCATATTGTCTAGTTGTGGAACTATCTACTTGACTAAATGGTTGAAATAATTTGTGCATTTTGTCTCGGGGAATTCCAATTCCAGTATCTTTAACAGAAAATTTTATTTCATACAAATTACTAGCTATATTTTGTTGATTATCACTACTATCTTCAGGAAGTTTAAATGCTTCTGAATTTGGAGAATTAATGATATTTTCTGACCATGGTATTTGTTGAGATGAAACATTAACTAAAACTTCTCCTTTGGCGGTAAATTTAACAGCATTAGTAATCAGATTAACTAAAATTTGACGTAATCTTGTTTCATCTCCTAAAATTATGCTTGGTGTATTATCTTCAATAAAATAAGCTAATTCAATTTTTTTGTTCACTGCTTGAATAGCAAGCAAATCAATACATTCTTCCAGACATAATCTTAAATTAAAAGGTCTTTCCTCAAAATCCAATTTATTAGACTCAATTTTAGAGAAGTCAAGAATATCATTAATAATTCTTAGGAGTGCAATACTACAAGTATGGATATCATTGACATATTCTTGTTGTTCTGAATTCAAATTAGTATCAATTAACAAAGAAGTCATACCAATTATTCCATTCATTGGAGTCCGAATTTCATGGCTCATAGTAGCCAAGAATTGACCCTTCGCTTTATTCGCTACTTCTGCTGCCTGTCTTGCTTGTTGAAGAGCAATATTTTGTGCAACAAGCTGTTGATGTTGGCGAGTTTCTTGCTCCAATAAATGAGCATGAGTGAGAGCAATTCCTACTTGTTGAGCAACAGCTTCTAGGAGTTCAATTTCATCTTTTCTCCAATTGCGATAACGATCGCATTGATGTAAGCAAATAATTCCATTTGGTTCATCTTGATAGGAGGTACGAACTACTAACATAGATTTTAATTCTCTACGAACACAAGTTGATGCAGAAGCATTTTTTTGTAGCAATGGTTCTGTATAAATATTGTCCGAAGCGATCGCTCTATCATGTGCTAATAGTTCTTCTATATATGGGTTATCAATTACTGGGGCTTCTAAATTCAAAATTGATTCATATCCAGTTTCTAAATACTCTGCTACTAATGGTACCTTTGGTACTAACCCCCCTTGATAAGAATGAATTACGCAACGGTTGACCAGAAAAGCTTGACCTATTTGTTGCGCAGTAGTATCAAATATCCTCTGTGTATCTAAGCTTTGGCGAATCTCTTGAGTAATTTTTCCCAATAGAAGACTACGTTGTAATTGTTGTTCTAGAGCTAAGTGAGTTAAATTTTGTTCAATAGCACTAGCGAGAACATTTGTTACTGCTTGTAAAAAGTGAACATCGTCTTGAGTGAAAGTATGTTTTTTTGTGGTATAAGTAGCTAATATTCCTGCCGGTTGATTATTTCCCGGAATGATTAAACTGATACCACTGACAATACCTTGGTCTAATAAAAGTTTAAAACCTGGAAAATCAGCAATTTTCGTGTTGAAGTCTTCAATTATGACTGGTTTTTGAGCAGCTAAAGTGCAAGCAATTAAAGACTCAAACCCTTTACTAACTCCTGCTAGACTGGTTAAATTTTTGGGGTTGCTGAAACTGGCTTGAATTTGCCAACTTTGACTATCTGATGAGTTTTGCAAAATCTGACAATAGTCTAGTCGTAGAGTCTGACATACTAAAGAAACTGCTTCTGACATGAGTTCTGATAGATATATACTTTCAAGAGCGCGTTGACTTAATTTTGCTACTGCTGCTGCTGCTAGAGCTTGAGTAGCTAATTTTTGCTCTGCTTGTTTGCGATCGCTAATATCTCGCAATATCATCGTAAATACAGTTTCATCTTTTAATTCTATTTGTGAAATTGACGCCTCTGCTGGAAATTCTGTACCATCTTTTCGCCTCCCAATAACTATAGCAAGTTTATGTTTTTTATTGTGATTTTTTCCCTCGACAGAGTTATTAAATTTTGACTCTTGCCAAACAACTAACTTACCAAATGACTGCCCTACAACTTCCTGATTTCTATAACCAAATATTTTTTCTGCCCCCTGGTTAAAAAGTTGAATAATTCTATTTCTATCCACTGAAATAATTGCATCTTCAGCCATATCTAAAATACTTGCTAAACGAGCCTCTGATTTTTTTAGAGCTTCAGAAAATGCTATGCGTTCAGATATTTCATTTTCTAACTTTTGATTTAACTCTCTTAACTCGGCAGTTCTTTGTTGTACCCTAGCTTCTAAGTTTGCATTGAGGAGACAAATTTTTTCTTCAGCTAAAATACGTTCTCTAATCTGCTTTTCTAGTTCCTGATTAGTTGCTTCTAGTTCGATAGGATTAGGCATTGCTAAAAATTTCCGAGCTAAACGAACTAAAAATATTACTGTTAATATAGAAACTATGACTTTGATACCCTTAACTAATCCTAATACCCAATAGTAATGATGCTCCAATGTCCAAATTTCTTGAGTCTGAGAAATACCACTAAAAATCATCAAAATTGCCAACATCCAAAAAGTTAGATTGAATGGCATATTTGGTCGTCTAATTAAACAGTAAATAAGTATTAGTGCGATAAAATGATAGGTTAGTGCTATAAATAAATCTGATGTGAGATGAAATAACCCTGGCATATAATACCTCTCCCGATCGACTAGCTATTATTATTATTTAATCCAATCCTAACCTGTAGTCTTGCCAGACATTTGTCTTATTATTATCGTCTTCTGCTTGAAAGCAGTCTAAATTTTGATTAGGTTTAAAAATCAATATTTGGCTAAATTATACCAATTCCCATACATGAATGCTATACTTCCGATGGGACTTCAGTTATTAATTAATAAGTAAGCATTCAGCCATCAGCTCTCAGCCATCAGCAAAGAAAAAGATCGTCAACGACAATTAACAATTTTAATGTCGGCAACAGCCGTTTGCGAAGCATGACCTAGGAATAAAATTAATAATTATCACGGCGCTTAGGAGCAATATATCAACTATTTACCCAAGCATACCCTCTGAAATTATTAATTATTCATTATTAATTATTAATTACAATGGGAGGCTTCAAGGCGTGAATTGTTGAATGAATAATTAATTGAGTATCAACTATTAGAGACTGTTTGTAAAATAATTATTAAGAGAGCACGCGAAGTGACTAAAATATAAAAGCGGTAATACTTCAAGGGATTGAAAAAAGGTAGATAGAGAAGTATTCAGTACAAATATTCCTAGATTTTTAAGCGACAAATATTTGTGTTGATTTCTTCCTTCCTATTCCCAGTTAAGTGTTCCCTGTTCCCTATCTCCTTTTTATATTTCCTGATACATTCAATCTCTTAATTATTAACTATTAATTATTAACTATTAATTATTAATTATTCGGTAAATGCTATATAATTCTGATTATTGTCTTAAAAAAAACATATCAAATTAAATTGAAATGCTAAACAGTCCTATTCAAGTAGCAATTACCTTAGGAACTCGCCCCGAAGCTATCAAACTAGCACCAGTTATCCAACTTTTTCAAAATTCTCCTGATTTTAATACCCTAGTAATTTTAACTGGTCAACATAAGGAAATGGTTGCCCAAGTAATGAAATTATTTAATATTAGCCCCAACCAGGATTTAGCAATTATGCAAACTCGGCAAACATTGACAGATATTATGTGTCGAAGTTTGCAAGGATTAGAAGAATTATTTGTACAGTTGCAGCCTCAATTAGTATTAGTCCAAGGAGATACTAGCACTGCTTTTGCTGCAGCCCTATCTGCATTTTATCAAAAAATTCCTGTTGGTCATGTGGAGGCAGGTTTACGGACTAATGATTTATTTAATCCCTATCCCGAAGAGGCAAACCGCCGTTTAATTTCTCAGATAGCTCAATTGCATTTTGCTCCTACAACTTTAGCTATGGAAAATTTACAAAAATCTGGAGTAGTAGGGGAAGTTCATCAAACAGGAAATACGGTAATTGATGCTTTGCTAAAGGTAGCAAAATCTCAACCTAAATGTCATATTAATGGTTTAGATTGGGGGAAATATCGGGTCATATTAGCAACAGTTCATAGGCGGGAAAATTGGGGAGAACCTTTAGAAAAAATTGCTCAAGGATTCCTCCAAATTTTAGATAACTTTCCTGATACTGCTTTAGTTTTACCTCTGCATAAAAATCCCACAGTTAGGGAACCTTTAAAAGCAATTTTAGGGAGTCATCCGAGAATATTTTTAGAGGAACCTTTTGATTATAGTGAATTAGTAGGAGCTATTCAAAATTGTTATTTAATATTAACTGATTCTGGCGGTTTACAAGAAGAAGCTCCTAGTTTAGGTAAGCCAGTTTTAGTATTACGAGAAACAACAGAAAGACCGGAAGCAATAATTGCCGGAACGGCTAAACTTGTTGGTACTAATACGAGTAATATTGTGGCTGCTACAGCAGAATTATTGAGTGATGATAGTAAGTATAAAAAAATGGCAATGGCAATTAATCCTTTCGGTGATGGTCATGCTTCGGAGAGAATTATCAAGATTGTCAAACGTTTTTTTAGTTAAATTGATAATGGATAATGAATAATGGATAGTGGAGCATGAAAACTATCTCTAATAGACATCTCCCAAAATAAAATCAATTATTATTGATAAATTATCAATTCTTTTTCCCTGTTCTCTATTTTATGGAGATGTTTAATTATCAATTATCAATTATCAATTATCAATTATCCATTATCCATTATCAATTATCCATTATCCATTATCCATTATCCATTATCCATTCTAATTTACCTTTAACTGTTGGAGGTCATCCAAAGCTTGTTGATATAACTCTTGATTTCCTTGTTTCTTGTATAACTTAACAGCTTTTTCCAAGTCTTTAATAGCTTGTTTGGTATTCCCTTGTTGCTGATAAACAGCACCCCGGTTATTGTAAGCATCAGCATCCTGGGGATTAAGTTCAATGACTTGAGTTAAATCAGCGATCGCCTGTTTATATTTTCCTTGCTCAAAATATGCTAAACCCCTAATATGGTAAGCTTTGGCATAGGTAGAATCAATTTTAATGACTCGGCTAAAATCAGCGATCGCCTGTTTATATTTTTTTTGCTGCTCGTAGAGAAAACCCCGGTTATAACAAGCATCAAGGTAATTAGGATGGAGTTTAATAGCTTGAGAGTAGTCAGCGATCGCCTGTTTATATTTTTTTTGCTCCGAGTAACTATTTCCCCGGTTATAGTAAGCTTCAGCATAATTAGGATTGAGTTGAATGGCTTGGTTATAGTCAGCGATCGCCTTTTGATGCTTGCTTTGATTAGAGTAGACATTACCCCGGTTATAGTAGGCTACAGCATCATTAGGATTAAGTTCAAGAACTTGGTTGTAATCAGCCAGCGCCTTTTTATACTCTCCTTGACTATTGTAGATACTACCCCGGTTGTTGTAAACTTGGGCTAAATTTGGTTCAAGTAGAATCGCTTGATCGTAGTCAGCTAGTGCCTTTTTCTCATCTCCTTGGTGAGAGTAAGCATTACCCCGATTAACATAAGCATTAGCACCCTTGGGATTAATTAGAATAGCTTTGTTGAAAGCAGCCATAGCCTTTTGATACTGTCCTTGGATTTCGTAGATAACGCCCCGGTTGTTGTGGAAATCAGAATCCTGGGGATTAAGTAAAATGGCTTGGTTGTAATTAGCAATTGCCTGTTGATACTGTCCTTGGAGATAGAAAATAACACCCCGGTCATTATATACAGCAGCATCCTGGGGATTAAGTTCAATCGCTTTATCGTAGTCAGCTAGTGCTTGTTCATACTTCCCTTGGTTATAGTAAGCAATACCCCGTTTATAGTAAGCACCAGGATCTTTGGGATTAAGTTTAATAGCTTTGTCGTAATCAGCCATTTCTTCAAAAGAAGTCATAGTCAAACACCACCTTGATTTAAAAAAAATATAAATAATAATACTTAGTCTAACCTAAAAAATGAATGACCAAGTACATTACAGATTGACTTTTGATTAAATCTCCTTCTAATAGCCACTTATATTGAATAAATGTCAAGGAAATTGTGTATAATTATTATAATAAATTATACTTATTTAAAATAAACCATGAATAAATCAGAACAAAATTGGCAGATGTCTAAGGAAAATCAACGATGGGGCGATCGCTTGACTATAACTCAAGGCGATCTTATCTCTCAACAGGTAGAGGCGATAGTCAACCCTACTGACAATAATCTGCGCAGCTACGGGTTATGTAGCAAAATTCATCACGCAGCAGGAGAAGCACTCAGAGATGCTACCAGACAAATAGAATGGCTGGAAACTAGCCAAGCAAAAATTACCAAAGGTTATCAAATTCCTGCCTCATATATAATTCATACTTGTGCCCCGGTTTGGGATAAAACCAATAGCCAGATATCCAGCAAACAGCTAGCCAAATGTTACCGTAACTGTCTGCGGTTAGCAGCAGAAAACCAAATTCATAGTCTTGCCTTTCCTTGTATTAGTAC
Source organism: Dapis hubbardiae BLCC-M172 (assembly GCF_050016015.1). Lineage (NCBI taxonomy): Bacteria > Bacillati > Cyanobacteriota > Cyanophyceae > Oscillatoriales > Microcoleaceae > Dapis > Dapis hubbardiae. The sequence continues at coordinate 7,187 of NZ_JBNHEQ010000033.1, read as the reverse complement.
AGGACTGCGTGGATTTCCCAAAGATTGGGCTGCAAAAATAGCTCTAACAGAAGTTCTGACATTTTTGCAAAACAATTCTCTCCCGTGGAGAATAATTTTTGTCTGTCGCGAGCAAGATGATTTAGAGCAATATCAGACAAACCTGCCAAATTTCATGACTTCCCCCAGTTCCTCAGAAAAACCTGAAGCAAAAATAGCTAAAGAGTTAGTTGGTAAAATTTCATCTGAGCATCGAGTTGCCATTATTGGCAGTACCTCATTTTGGGGTATCACTACGGAGGCAATATGCAATGCTACTGGCAGAAAACTTGCTACTTTGGGGGAAAATTTAGCTCTTGTAACAGGTGGAGTTAGTGGTATACCAGAAGCAGTATCCTATAGTTTTTGGCAAGAATGCACCAGGCAATATCAAGTTGCCCCTGTTTACCACATTCAACCAGAAGGATTTGAACCCTGGGAATATGGTACAAATCTATATGGAGGCAAAACTCTATTTGAGCGTCGAGGAATTTTAGCTCACATGGCATCGGTTTATGTACTAATAGAAGGGGGACCAGGAGCCAAACAAGAAGCAGAAGTTGCAATAGAAGCTGGGGCTATGGTAATTCCAGTGGGAGTGACAGGAGGTTTTGCCAACCAACTTTATCAACAAATGTCTCGCCCTTACTATATACCGTCTGAGTTGTGGGAAAAATTGGCACAAGAGAATATTTCATCAGAAATAGTAGGGGAAGCGATCGCTCAAATTATTCAAAACATCTGGCAACGTCCAAAAGATGTGATATTCGATCCACAGAAAAAAGCTGTTACCGATTTAGAATTGCACTCGTCATTAGGAGTTAACTACAGAAAATTGCAAGATTTACTAGCAGCATCTCAATGGCAAAAAGCTGACAGGGAAACCTTTCGCCTATTTTGTGAAATTGCCTTAAGAGCGCAAGTGCATGAAGGTGTTCGAGAAACCAGAGGTATTCTCAAGACAATAAACAAAAATCTTCAACCTGAGAGATTTAATGAACTTACTCGCCTACTACACCATTACCAAAAAATGCTTGGGAGTCTCCATAGCCAAGAGTTTCCAACTTCTTCATTTTATGGTTATCTTCCCGGTTGTCTGAATGGAAAGTTTATTCACAAATTGCCGTTGCTAGATTTCCAAACGATAGACTTACTCTGGATAGTATATTCTCAAGGGCGTTTTGGTTTTAGTGTGCAGGAAAAAATTTGGCGCACCATATCTACTCAAAATGACGATATGGTAAAAGCAGAGGAGGATTTTATCAGTTGTGTGGGGCATGGTTATTCTCAAATTGCTGATGCGTATCGCGAGAGTGAAGTCAATTTCAGTCTTAATTCTCCAGAGGGGTTGTTACCTTGGCTCAACTGGTATGATGTTGAGGGTAATATTCATGGTATAGAATGTGAGAACAAGTTAACTTATTTGATCGGTAAGTTGTCTGAGAGAGGTATTTTTAACAAGCTATGGCGACAGCGAATTCGAGAAAGACTAGAGGTGGGAGAGAATGATTTTTCTAACTGTGTGCTGAGTGGTTTAGCTTTGCAGGGTTTAAATTTTCAAGGTGCTAATCTCAGGGGTGCTAATCTCCAGAATGCTAACTGTGAGAAAGCAAACTTTACTGAAACTAATTTGAGGGATGCTAATTTAGCAGGGGCAAAATTTTCAGTAGGAGCGTTAGAGGAGGCAATTGTTGATACCACTGAGGTTAGCGATCGCCAATGGTTAAAACCTTATGTAATTCTAATTGTTGATGATTCTATTATTGTGCGTCAAGTTTTGACTACAACTTTTACTAATGCTGGCTATCAGGTAGAAATAGCCAGAGATGGTTTAGAAGCTTGGAATAAACTCCAAAATAATCTACAAGTTGACATGATTTTCTTGGATATAGAAATGCCTAATATGAATGGCTATGAACTAACTACAAAAATTAGAAATGATTCTCGGTTAAAAGATATGCCAATAGCTGTTATGAGTAATCGTGCTACGATGAGAAATAAGCATAAAAAAGAGCAGCAAGAATTTAACTATTGTGGTTATCTGGCAAAACCTTGTGTGGAAGAAGTAGTGTTAGAGACTGTTAAAAATGTTTTTAATAAAAAAGCCCGGCTTTAGTAGGGGAGTAGGGGAGTAGGGGAGTAGGGGAGTAGGGGAGAATTAACCAATACTTAACTTAATTTACTATTTTATCAATCATATTTGCACAATAAAAATCCTATAAACTTATGAAAATTTTACGAAATTATCTGACAATTATACTTAGCATATTTACCCTGCAAAACTTTGCTTTAGCAGAAACAAATACTCTATAATATAGAATCCGCTTGAATAGTCGTCCGCAGCGACGAAGCGGAAGCAATCTCCGCGCACCCCTGAGATTGCTATCCGTTCCGGAATGCTCCGCAAACCTTCCACTCCGTTCCAGTCGCAATGACTTGGATATACTAATTATCCGGATTTTATATAAAAGAAACAGAAAAATTTCCAGTTATATCAAATCCGGATAATATCAAATCCGCTGACTACGGTTCCCGATAAATCGGAGTGATATAATTCTACCATCAGAAAAGAGCGAAAACTCCTAGTTTATGGAGGGTTTGGAGACCAAACCCCTACGGTCTTGAATTCTACCGATACTACCGCATTTGATATGATATAACTGACCAATACTTAATATTTTATCAATCATATTTGCAAATAAAAAATCCTATAAATCCTATAAAATTATGAAAATTGTGCTAAATTATCTGATAATTATACTTAGCATATTTGCCCTGCAAAACTTTGCTTTAGCAGAAACAAATACTCTAGAAAAAAAACCGAAAAATTCCCAATCAGAAAAAATATTTCCTATTAACTACCAACCTGAAACACCAGGGGAAAAATTAGCAGCAGCAGACCGACTTTATTTAGCAGGAGAAAAAGTAGCAGCAGAAAAACTTTATCGAGAAGTAAAAGAACCATTTTCTGAAGATATTGAAGCTAAAGTTAATCGCCCTCAACCAATTTACGAACTGACAGAATTACCTGTAAAAGCTCAAAAATATTGGGAACAAGTACAGAAAGGTTTAGCCAGAAATATAAAAAGTCAAATATTCGTATCTTTAGAATTATTAGTAAAAGAATATCCAGAATTTATTCCAGGTCATATTCAACTTGCAGAAGCATTTAAAAATTATAAAGAAAGAGAGTTAGCTTTAGAAGTATTAAATCAAGCAGTAGCTTTATATCCCAACGAACCAGAATTAGTTAAAGCCACAAGTGCCGCCCTAGCAGATGAAAAACAATGGTTAGAAGCTACTTTATTTGCTCAACAATTTGCTTTAATGAATCCCGAACATTCCCAAGTTAATGAATTTAATCAATTAGCAGAAACCTATAGAAAAAAATTTCAATCTCAGCTCAAATCAAGATTAAGAAGAAATACAATTGCTAATGTTGTTACTGGGGCATTAGGGGTAGCTCTTACAGGCAATCCATTTGCAGCTATGAATGCAGTTCAAACAACAGCAATGATGCTCCAAGGTGAATCAAGAATTGGCAAAAATATAGCCAAGTCTGCTCAAAAACAATTACCAATGATTGAGGATGAAGAAATTATTGAATATGTCAATAATATGGGCGAAAAACTTGCGGAAATGACAGGTAGAAATGAATTTGAATATAATTTTTATGTAGTGAATGATGAAAACCTCAATGCTTTTGCTTTACCAGGAGGGCACATATTTATAAATTTGGGAGCAATAATGAAAACCAATTCTGAAGCAGAATTAGCAGGTTTGCTTGCTCACGAACTGGCACATACTGTATTATCCCATGGATTTAAGTTAATGTCTGAAGGTAATTTAGTTACTAGCATTGTACAATATATTCCCTATGCTGGTGGTACAGCTAGTAATTTAATTGTGGTTAACTATAGTCGTAAAATGGAACGTCAAGCAGATGTGTTGGGAACGCAAATTTTAGTATCAGCAGGTTATGCTGCGGATGGGGTGAGAAATCTTATGGTTACTCTTAATGAAGGAAAAGAAGATCTTGGTATTCTTGCTTGGTTATCTACTCACCCAGAGACAGCAGAAAGAGTCCGTTATTTAGAAGAATTAATTGTTAATAATGGTTATAATCGTTATGCTTATGAAGGAGTTGTATATCATGGCAAAATGCGGTCAAAAGCTAAAGCATTATTAGTAGAAAAGAAAAAAGATTTTTCAGAAATTTAGAGTATTGACTTAATCGTAGTTGCGCTTCAGCAATGCAAATATAGGGATAAAAGCAAAGGGCGCGGACATTTCTAAAAGGAATATTAAATCTAGGTATAGTGGCCTGACACCCCTAAAATTTTGCAATAGTAGGGGCGGGTTCAGCCTTAAATTAACGAGTTTAAGCATCAGATAAAATAAACCCGCCCCCAAAATCTAACGCACAAAATTAATTAGATGTATTAGTCTAGTAAGGGTAGGCTATGGGACAATACTTATGAGTCGCGAAGCAAACTCTTCCTAGTAAATTTACAGAAACAACCGATCAAAAAGCTTCACTAAACTTCAGTATCTTGACTATTGTGAGTTAAGATATAAATCAATTAATATATTCAGCACTTACGCAAAGGTACTATCTATAGATTTAAAAAACTATTCCGTAATAGTTTTGAGCGCTATATATAGCGTATCTGCGTAAGTCCTAATATTAAAATATTGTTAATCTATCAGGACTGACCCAAAGCATCTATAAATTCTGTTTTTCGTAGGAGCAATTTCCGTTTGTCATGCTCCGAAACATGAATTGCCCCTACGGATAGCGTTTCTGCGTAAGTCTTGTATATATCTCAACTGGCTGCGCGATCGCCTCAGTAGAGCGATATATTTGGCTTTGTTCCCTCCTAGTCAGTTTTCTCATAGCTCCTCTCTATCTCCTTTATCATTATTTTTAATATGAAACCCACTATTGTAGAATCTTATGGTATCTCTGCTCTCACCATAATTTTAGGCACATTGGCCGTAGCTCCTCCCGCCAATTCCCAACCTATAACTCCGGCTAACGACGGCACCAATACCACCGTTACCCCACAGGGCAACCAATTTAATATCGAAGGTGGCACGCGTAATGGAGCTAATCTCTTCCACAGTTTTGACCAATTCAATGTTAACTCTGGCCAAACAGCAAATTTCCTGACCACTCCAGACACTCAGAATATTCTGGGGCGAGTCACAGGAGGTGCCTCATACATCAATGGTCTCATCCAAGTCCTTGGCAGTAACTCCAACCTCTTCTTAATGAACCCCGCAGGCATAATGTTTGGTCCAAATGCCAGCCTGAATATACCCGCCTCATTCAGCGTTACAACTGCTACAGGAATTGGTTTTGACAACAACAATTTCTGGTTTCAAGCGATGGGCACCAACGACTACTCAAATTTAGTCGGAAATCCTAGTGGCTATAGATTTAACGTTTCAACTCCGGGCGCTATAGTTAATGAAGGAAATTTACAATCTGGAGAAAATCTTACTTTATTAGGTGGAACAGTTATTAATACCGGAGAACTATCTACAACAAATGGAAATCTTACTATCGCAGCAGTAGAGGGTGGTAGTGTTTTGAGAATTTCTCAACCAGGACATTTGTTAAGTTTAGAAGTAGATTCCAGAATCGAAGATATTTCTAATTTAGACACTCTATCTTTACCACAATTATTAACAGGTGGATCAGAAAATAATGCTACATCCATAATAGTTAATAGTAATGGTGAATTAGAATTAACAGATAATACAATAATTGCCGATACACCAGGAAATGTATTCATTTCTGGAAAAATAGATTTATCAAATCAAGAGTCAGAAAGTAGAGGAAAGTTAGAAATTAAGAGCGCAGTCAATGTGACATTAAAAGAAAATATTTCTGCGGATGGTGCGATAAATATTGAAGCGACGGGAGATATTATTGCTACGGGTAGTGGAATTAAAGGTGGTGGAGAAAGTGTTTCTTTGTCTGCCACTAATATTCGGATAAATGATGAATTTGATGAAACTTCTGGGGATGCGGATATTAAGTTAGAGGCGACAAATGATATTACTGTTGAGGATATAGAGGATGATGTGTTGGAATTTCAACCTGGGGGTGGCGAGATAGAAATTCGTGCGGATGTGGATGGGGATGGAGTCGGTGTTGTGGAGATGTTGGATAATGAGGCGGATGTTGGGAGTAACCCCGATACCTTTGAGAATGGGGCGGATACTATTAAGACAAATGGGCGGAATTTGACTATTGCTGGTGCAGGTATTGTTTTGGGGAATATTGATACTTCTGGGTTGCCTATTTTTTCTGGTGGGGAGTTGTTGGCAACTATAGATGTGGATGAGGGGGGAGCGATATCAGCAGAAGGTACAGATACTGCAACCTTTACTTTTACTGTAGATGGTGACTTAGAAACTGTAAAGAATCTAGATGTACGCTTTTCTGCGGAGCATATTTTTAATTCAGACTTAGAAGTTTATCTGAAATCACCCGAAGGGCAGGAAGTAAAATTGTTTGCTGGTGTTGGTAGTAGTGGACAAAACTTTCAAGATACTGTGTTGGATGATGATGCTTCTACAAGTATCAACTCTGGCAATGCTCCGTTTGATGGTACATATCGTCCCCAAGGAAGTTTAGCAGATTTTAATGGAGAAAACCCCAGTGGAACTTGGACTTTGAGGGTGACAGATACTTTTGAAGGAGATAGTGGCACTTTATACAGAGCTGGTGATGCTGCTCTCTGGGGAACTGCTATAGGTACACAACTGTTGTTGAGTCAACCTACTACTTTAGTAAGTGGAGGAGGAAATGGTGGAGCAATTAATCTAGAAGCAACTCATGGCGATATTAGTGTAGGAAATATTCGTAGTTTGAGCGAAATTGGTGATGGAGGAAAAATTGACCTGAAGGCTAACAACAATATTATTATAGGTCTGATTAATTCTACTGCTGTTCAAGGAATTGGGGGTGATGTTAACCTTAATTCTATATCTGGCAATATTAATATATTTTCATTGGATACTTCATCCTTTGATGGAGATGGGGGAGAGATAAGGATATCGGCTCAAAGTGGTGATATCAATTCCTGGTCGTATGAAGGTAATGGGGGAGATATAACTATCTCGACTCAGACTGGTGATATCACTACAGGATGGCT
>NZ_JBNHEQ010000032.1:327-1669 GCF_050016015.1 Dapis hubbardiae BLCC-M172 | reverse complement strand
GGGCGAGTCGGTTATTAGGTTTGTATCAGCAAATTTTAATCCTCCTTCCCTCCCCCTCTTCCCCCTCTCCCCACACTTCCCCCTCTTCCCACACCCTGGCAAATGACAACCCCGAACAAATGGAACTCCGTCTTACAGGTTTAGTAGTAAAACAGGAAGGGCGGTTACAAGTTGCTAACCGTATTTATCAAGAAGTATTTAATTTGCAGTGGGTGGAAAAGGAGTTGGGAAAGTTGCGCCCCTACTCTGAAGCGTTTAATGCTTGGGAAGAGTCCGAATGTAAGGATGACTCGCGACTTTTGCGGGGTCAAGCATTGGTAGATGCTTTAGCTTGGGCAGTGCATAAAAGTCTGAGCGATCGTGACTATCAATTTTTAACTGCTTCTCAGGAGGTCGAGAAACAGGCGATCGAGGTGGAAAAGTTGGAAATACAGATAAAATTGGATGCTCAGTTAAAAGCGAACCAGATATTAGAAGAGGCGAAGCAGATAGCAGACCTGAAGTTGGCAGAAGCGGAAGCAGTCGGTAAAAGTATCATCTCTAAATTATTGTCTAACTCTGGTAAATATTTTGAGGGGTTATTGGAAGCATTGAGAGCTGCCAAACAACTACCACTTCCTAACCAAATATTCCAACCTCAAGCAGATAGTAAAATGGAAATAACAGATGCTCTGAGTCAAGCTATATATATAGATGATGGAAAATACCGAGAAATTAACTGTCTTCAGGGACATGAGGATGAGGTCAATGGTGTAGTATTTAGCCCCGATGGAGAAACTATTGCCACTGCAAGTGATGACAATACAGTGAAGTTGTGGAACCAAGAGGGGAAATTATTGCAGACTCTAACCGGCCATCAGAATTCGGTCTTTGGTGTAGCATTTAGTCCGGATGGAGAGACTATTGCCACTGCAAGTTATGACAAGACAGTAAAATTCTGGAACCAAGAGGGGAAATTATTGCAGACTCTGGTAGGGCATAAGAATTCGGTCTTTGATGTAGCATTTAGTCCTAATGGAGAAACTATTGCCACTGCCAGTCGTGACAAGACAGTAAAATTGTGGAACCTTGAAGGGAAATTATTGCAGACTCTGGTAGGGCATAAAAATTCAGTTATAGGTGTAGCATTTAGTCCTAATGGAGAAACTATTGCCACTGCAAGTCATGACGAAACAGTAAAATTGTGGAACCTTGAAGGGAAATTATTGCAGACTCTAACTGGACATGAGAATTCGGTCTTTGGTGTAGCATTTAGTCCTAATGGAGAAACTATTGCCACTGCAAGTTATGACGAAACAGTAAAATTGTGGAACCTTGAAGGGAAATTATTGCAGACTCTAAC
>NZ_JBNHEQ010000032.1:0-227 GCF_050016015.1 Dapis hubbardiae BLCC-M172 | reverse complement strand
TCGGTCTTTGGTGTAGCATTTAGTCCTAATGGAGAAACTATTGCCACTGCAAGTTCTGACAAAACAGTGAAATTGTGGAACCAAAAGGGGCATCTGTTGCAGACTCTCACTGGCCATGAGGATATGGTCAGCGGTGTAGCATTTAGTACGGATGGAGAGACTATTGCTTCTACAAGTGATGACAAAACAGTAAAATTGTGGAACCTTGAAGGGAAATTATTGCAGAC
>NZ_JBNHEQ010000031.1:3299-25161 GCF_050016015.1 Dapis hubbardiae BLCC-M172 | reverse complement strand
TAGCCTTTGCCTCCTGAGTTCTGTACGGGCGTTTTGCTATCGCACAACTCCGTTTCGGCGCTTGAGCCGACATGAAAAACGCGGAGCGACATATAAAGCGGAGCTTTGCGTTAGCACATGGCCAGCAAGCCCCTACGACTCCTGACTCCTACAAAAGTTTTGTGGTTTACTCAACTGAAAAGCGCTGTAATCCTTTGTTGGCGGTACGATACAAACCTCTTTGTCTTGATGCAGTCGCTCATGGGGGAAACCCCCTTTGGCGGCGCTGCATCGCTTTACTCTTTTCGGTGAAAAGGTGACTTGATTTTTCTCACCTTTTTTGTACACTGGAATAAAATCATTATCTATAAAACTTGATGCGGAGGTATAAGATTCTTCTGTAAGAATTACATTTATCTCTACCATCTTGGCTTTATAAGATAACATTTCAATTAATTTATTATAGGGAACAGATACAAAATTTTGATTATTTATTTTCCCTAAATTGAGCTTCTGCTTCCACTCTTCATTGTGCCCAATTATCAGAGTTCCTCTGCATCTGATTAATTAAAGTATCAATAATCAAACGAGATGCAATATGCAAGGTAATCATTGATTTTAAATTCTCTTTTTAACATAAGCTTTTTCAGTAGCCGACTTGATTGATTTTCCCGGAGTTGAGATTGTAGGAAGCTTTTAACTTTGTTATAGTATTGATTTATAGATTTTAACGGTCTGCCATTGATCACTCTTGGGTTTAATTCCGGCACCCTTAAAACTTAATGTAGCTAAATTGTTTAATCCAATATCAATACTGGCATAACTATTTTCCTCTAGCTCGTATTGTTTTTCGCATTTCTCATATTTATCATAAACTACCTCAATTACATAATGGTTAAGTCTAGGGACGAGACGAACTTGTTTAAGAGCGTGAAGTAGGTACTAATGTTTTTAGATAAATCCCAGTTTTACTTAGATTAATAATTCCTTGTTTTAATTGCCTTTTGCTGATAGCTTGTCTTGTATAAACTACAATATTTCTTCATCTTATTTTATTTTTATATCCCGGAAGACGAGGACGAGCATTAAACTTTGATGGGTTTTGTTTATAAGCTTCGTTCGCTACTAAAAAGCAATTCATGTGTTTCTATCTAAAATCATCAATATTTGTTGAGAGACTTTAGCTGGCATTGCTTGATAGTCTGATTGAGTAGAGAGTGTTTTTTGTAGGTGATAATAGTCATTCTGGAGTATTTTCAAATATAAAAGACTGACGAACTAAATAATTAGCATGAGTTATAGAGATTTTTAGATAAGAAACACAGTCGGTCAATTTCAGCATAAAACCGATGTTGGGATTGAATAATATGTCTCTCAACTAATTTCATAAATCAAAGGATTAAAATTACGATTAGGCTCTGAACATTTATTAGTTTTTATGATTATTGAGTCGGGAATTAAGTGCCAATTTCATTGTACCATTAAACATCATGTCCTTCAGTTATTAAATTTTGTCAAATACTTAGTAGCTTTTTTGTACAAATAAACAAAGATATTTGACATTATTTGACTACATAAGACTATATTTATGTAGAAAGTTTATTATACCAGCTTCACCAATTTGATATTCAGTCTCATCAGTGTGGCCTATGCGGTCAACCCAAGAACAGGGCAGGTGGAATTTCACCACCAAGGATATAAGAGTTTTCACAGCTCGAAGCTATTCACTTCATGTCATGACCTGGAAGGCTAAATATACCTGCTTTTCAGTAGTCTTGGTTAGCCAACGAGTCGCACCTTTATTCCTAGATCAATACCAATTTGTTTGGTTACTGGCTTAAGTTTTAAATCTCTGGTATCATTAACTCTCAGACATACAGAGCATCTACCACTTGGATCAAGTTTGATAGTAATTGTACTAGGTTTACAACCTACTGGTAGTTGTCTGATCCATCTCATGGGTAATGGTTCTGCACATTTGGCTAAATAGACTTGGTCATCTTTCCATCTGAATGCTGATGAGCGTAAATTCAGCACTACCACCATTCCGCTTTTTCTTGAAGTTAGGATATTTAGTTCTTCCACTAAAAAAGTTAGTGAAAGTTGTTTGCAAATGTCTTAAACCTTGCTGCAATGGAACACTGTTTATTTCTTTTAGAAAATCTAAATCTTCTTGTTTTTTCCAGTTAGTAAGCATAGTTGAGGTTTGTTTGTAGCTTACTCGCTCTTTGTTCTCATACCACAATTGAGTTCTTGCAGCTAAAGCATTATTGTAAATTAAACGTACACAACCCAAAGTCATTCGCAACAGACTTTCCTGTTCCGGGGTAGGGTAAAACCTAAATTTGTAGGCTTTTTCAACCATTCACTTCACTGCTTACTTATTCAATGTTTACATTTAAACAGATTATCTGTAAAACTGCAACATTGGTTGGTTTTCCCATCTCTCAGCTCCCCTGCGGGAGAGCGCGGGTCTTCAACCAACATCGAGATAAAATATTATTGGCTAATTTTCCAAGTTGACTAAAAAATAAGGTCAATAACTTCTTTTTTTAAGGAGATGAAAAAAATCTACCTCAGTATTTCAAGTCTCTGGTTTTAGTCAGAGGTACTTACAACTGAAATGGCTACCCAATTTAATCTATATAATATTATTCTATTGTTAATTTTCTTTACTTGAAGCTGAGGAAAAAATTAATTTATTTTTTCTCCACTCAAAATAAATATAGGATTAATTGCTGCGAAGGTTTGATGTATTCCTCTCGTCTCCAGACGATTTACTGCCGACTGCACTACCTCTACATTCCTAACTTGTAAATCAGCAAAACTTTCAGAAACAGCATAAAGACTTTCTAGATTAGCAGCAGTAGCAATAATGCGACCTTGTGGTAATAATCTTTTCCAAACCTCTTCCAGTATAACTTTGATATAACGACCTCCACCTATACAGACACGGCTAGGTGCATCAGTTAAACTATCAAGACATTCAGGAGCATTACCTTCAACTACTGTGACATTTTCTACTCCAAAGCGGTCACAATTTCTCCTAATTAAACTTGCTACTTCTTCATCCCTTTCTATGGCAATAACTCGACCTTGAGGACATATCAAGCCGATTTCTACTGATATGGTTCCTGTTCCTGCACCAATGTCCCATACTACTGAATCTGATTGTAATCGTAAATAAGATATTAACAGTAAGCGGACTTCTCGCTTACTCATGGGAATACCAGGTAAACGTTCAAATAAGTCATCTGGGATACCTGGAGTAACATAAGGCCAAAGTTGGGAAGGCATAGAAAATTATTTTTGTATAGCGCTAGGGAATAGGGAATAGGGAATAGGGAATAGTAAACTGTCAAAGGACTTCAGGATTTAGAAATGTCCGCGCTCTTTGCTTCAACTGCTATAGCAATAAATAAGGAAGGATTAACATCCTCTCAACTCTCAAACTAAGCTAGGTAGTGGGATTCCCAAGACTCACTATGTGTTTAAAGACTGATACATAGCACTATAATTTTTTTACTACATCTACATAATATCCCTCAATTTAGTTAAGAAGTATTTGAGTTTTACTTATCAACTAAGTGTGATGTACTATCCCTTAAATTAATCTCAGGTTTGATAAATGGTCAAAACTAAAATCTAGAGACTTTGATAGTTTTAAGACTAGGGTCACTACATCCTGTTATTATGCCACCGAATCTTAGGACTTGTTCAAATATCTGAAGATGTTTTTCTGTAATAATTTCACCAGGTATTAATACTGGAATCCCAGGTGGATAGGGACAAATTAATTCGGCACTGATATGTCCTAAAGATTCTTCGATGGGCAAACAATTTTTATGAGCAAAAAAAGCATCTCTAGGAGAGACTGGTATAGAAAAATAAATCATATCTAGGTCAAGTTTTTTCCTGTGGTGGATAGGCAGGTTAACCCTACTCCGAGACCTTAAACTGGTTAAAGCTGTTACTAATTGATCGATATCTGCCTTTGTATTTCCTATGGAAATAATAAATGTCAGATGTTGGAAACTAGGTAATTCACAGGTGACTCCTAATTCCTGATGTAAAATTTCATCAGCTTCATAGCCACTCAACCCAATATTAGAAACTTTAATAGTTAATCTCGTTTGGTCAAGAGCAATAAATCCTGGGTTGAAATAATTCTCAATTGGGTAATTGGGAATAGAGAATATTGCTCCTGATTTCCAACTCCCTTCTTCACAATCATTCGTTAATAACTCAGATTCTCCTGTTAAGGATGTCAAACTTTTTCCTTCAAACTTCTTCCTTCTTTCTTCCTTGTCAAATATAGAAAAATTTGGTAACTGACTAATTCTATTTCTAGCATCATTAGCTAATTGTATGGTTTGGCTCATTAGTTCTTGACCAAACAAAGACATTTGTTGACGCGCAGCGTCGAGAGATGCCAAAAGTAAATAATTTGGACTGCTAGACTGTAACATCTGTAAAGCTTGGTTGAGTCGATAAGAGTCTATGCGTTGGCTCCCTAAATGCAGCATTGATGCTTGAGTCATTGCCCCTAAGACTTTATGAATCGACTGTACTGTTAAATCTGCTCCACCCACTAATGCTGGTGTGGGTAACTCTGAATGAAAAGCAAAATGTGGACCGTGAGCCTCATCTACTAAAAGAGGAATATTATATTTATGGACTTCTTGGGCGATCGCTGTAATATCTCCACAGACACCATGATAGGTGGGATATACTATCATTACTGCTTTGGCATCGGGATATTTTGCTAAGGTTTGGGCAATAGATTTAGGAGTGACACTTAGGTGAATATCCCAATCTGACTCATAGTCTGGATGGATGAAAATTGGAATTGCTCCAGATAAAATTAGTCCAGAAATTATTGATTGATGGATATTCCGAGGTAAAATTATTTTGTCGCCATTCCCACAAGTAGCCAGAATTCCGGCTATAATTCCTGTAGTGGAACCGTTGACTAGAAATTTAGTTTCTAATGCGCCGAAGGTTTCTGCTGCTAATTCTTGAGATTCCTGAATCACACCATTTGGAGTAAACAAGTTATCTAGTTCTGGTAACTCTGGTAAATCTGCTGGAAAGACTTTTGTTCCTAATAAATCAGTGAGTGGCTGTGCAATTCCTTTTCCTTGTTTGTGTCCTGGTGTGTAGAAAGGAGCATGGGATTTTTGGCTAAGATTTTTGAGGGTCTCAATTATTGGTGCTTTAGTTTGGTCAAACATTCAAACTTTCCTATACCTATTAGACCGTTTCAACTAAAATAGTGCATTAGATTTGTCATTGCGAACGACAGTGAAGCAATCTCCACACACTTTTCTATTGCAACATTTAAGATGAAAAGTCCACTATATATACTTATAGGCTCGACAAGCAGTAATAGGGTTAAAATTGGTATCCACAAATTGCACTCTACTAAAAGTATCAATCCACAAATGAGCGCCACACTCGGCCGGGTCGTGAGGATGATATACTATTCGACAAGGACCTTTAATTTCCAACTGATAACCATAGTCATTACGCTTAGTCTCCTTTACAGAAATTACTGGCTTCAATTCCTTTAGTGGATTTTTGGCATTTTCCTTAATTATGTGCTGATTAACATGAATCATTGTAGGTTTAGTGCGCTTTTCCTTGCACCAATTACCTTTCGGACCTCTAGTACCAGGAAAAATTATTGGCATTTCATAACCTTGACGCCCATAAGCAGGTATTTTCCAAAATCCATTTTCCTTTTCAGCATTTTTAACTCGACCTTGAGATAATAGGATCCGCAAACGTTGAGTTGAAATACCTAATAAATATGCAGCTTCTCTAGTACCGATAATTTTTTTGTTTTTTTCTTCAACCATTGTGCAATAGTTTTTTTAGTATAATTATTCTACTATAGTAATTAATATTTTAACCATTATTTAGGTATAAAGAGGGAAGTCATTTCAGTTATCAGTTATTAGTACCTCCGACTAAAGCATGGAAATTGGGCTTGCTGAATCAAGGTATGAAAATAAAAATTGAGCAATCTGAAATATTTCTTATTCAAGAGTTTAGTAACTACTAAAAAATACGAATCATACCCAAGCATCAGAAACGCCCGAAATTGAAATAGCAAGTCGCGAATATTTTTTGATCCCCTTTAAGATAGGCAGGGCTGTTTGAAAGTATCGTAAGTTAATGATTTAAGGATAACAGGAGATGAGGGGATCGGGGATATAGAGAAATTTACCAAAATTTGCCGATTTTTCAGTTTTAGAATATCGTTAAACTCTGACTAAATATCTGATTCAATTGGCTAAAATAACAATATTTTGTTAATTGACCTTCAAGAATAATTGATAAATTTGACCAAAATACTTACTATTTTATCAAAATTTACCATTTTGTCTATCTCCTTCTTTTTTTTTCGCAAGAATGAAACAGCCCCGATTTAAGATGGGTGGCTTTAGACTTCATTATTTTGGGAAATAACTATTAGGCCACGAGAGGGATAAAATTTTGATTATTAATAATAATTAAGATATAATCATATTCTATGAGTCTAGTGAACAATTATTCACATTTCTTAAAAAATAATAATTTTCATAGCTAACCTCCTGAGTATTAAATGGATTTATTAAGCAATATCCTGAGATATTTAGGAATATCATTTATTCAAATTGTGACTTTTAATTTTTGACTTAAATTTATGCTCAGAGCTGGAATTGTCGGACTACCCAACGTAGGAAAATCTACCTTATTTAATGCTTTAGTTGCTAATGCTAAGGCAGAAGCTGCTAACTTTCCATTCTGCACAATTGAACCCAATGTTGGAGTGGTGGCAGTGCCAGATCAGCGGTTAAATGTGCTGACTAAAATATCTAATTCTATTCAAACTATTCCTACTAGAATTGAGTTTGTTGATATTGCTGGTTTGGTTAAAGGTGCTAGTAAGGGAGAGGGATTGGGTAATCAATTTCTGTCTAATATTCGAGAGGTTGATGCTATTGTTCAAGTAGTTCGTTGTTTTGATAGTGAGGATATTATTCATGTTTCTGGTTCGGTCGATCCGGTACGGGATATTGAGGTAATTAATTTAGAGTTGGCGTTATCTGATTTGGCTCAGGTTGAACGCCGAATTGAACGGACGAAAAAACAAGCTCGTACCAGTAAAGATGCTCAGACAGAATTGGAGCTTTTAACAAAATTAGAGGCTGTTTTAAATGAGGGTAAGTCGGTGAGAATGGCTGGTTTAAATGAGGATGAATCTTTTCTAATTAAGCCTTTAAATTTGTTAACTTCTAAGCCCATAATTTATGCTGCTAATGTTTCAGAAGATGACTTGGCTAGTGGGAATGATTGGGTTGAAAAAGTCCGCAATATTGCTGCTGTGGAAAATGCTCAAGTTGTGATAATTTCAGCTCAGGTAGAATCAGAATTAATTGAGTTACCAGATGAAGAAAGAGCTGATTATTTAGAATCTTTGGGAGTAGAAGAAGGTGGTTTAAAATCTCTGATTAAAGCAACTTATGAATTATTGGGATTGCGTACTTATTTTACTACTGGAGAGAAAGAAACTAAGGCTTGGACTATTAAGGCTGGAATGTTAGCTCCTCAAGCTGCGGGGGTGATTCATACTGATTTTGAACGAGGTTTTATCCGAGCAGAAACAATTGCTTATGAGGATTTAGTAGCTAGTGGTTCAATGACTGCTGCTAAGGAAAAGGGTTTGTTGAGGAGTGAGGGTAAGGATTATCTTGTTAAGGAGGGGGATGTTATGCTCTTCCGATTTAATGTTTAGATTTCTTTTAAAGAAGCGGTCAGCGTTCAGCAGTCAGTAGTCAGCAAAATTATTTTTTTTAAAGTTAGCAAAGAGGATTTTAACCATAGTTCCTAAAAGCTATTAAGGTAGTTCCTCCGCAGAAGGCTAGCTGAACGCTAAAAGCTAATATAGCAGTCCTATTTTATTTGTGTGTAAAAACCTTACTGCTTTTAGGGAACACTTAACTGGAAACAGTTAACAGGTGGGAGTTTGAAGTTTTTTATCTACTTTTTGATGACCCGCGACCTATTTAGGATTGCTATAGCTAGTTAATTAAGGAGAAAAAAAATGAGTATTGTAGAACTTTTGATTCTTTGGTTTGTTACTGCTGTTAGTTTGTTTATTATTTCTAAGTTGCCCACAGGAGTAGAAATTGATGATTTTAAAATCGCGTTAACTTCTTCGGCAGTTTTTGGGTTGTTAAATGCTCTTGTTCGTCCGGTTTTAATTGCTATAGCTTTGCCTATTAAGATTGTTCTTTCGAGTTTTATTTTTACTCTACTTCTAAATATGGCTATCTTTGGTTTAGCTGCTTGGTTTGTCAGTGGATTTCGCTTACGTTGGGGATTTTGGAGTGCCCTAATTGGTGCTGTAGCACTAGGTTTTATTAACTCTTTTCTTTACGAGTTACTTAACCGGGTAGTAGTAAGTTAGACGAAAGTTTATATTTTCAATAGTTTGTATTTTTGTGTGCTTTTAAAACTGATATCTAGTCGATTTTTTCTGGATATTAGTTTTATTTTTTCTGTTATCTATAACTAAAGGTCTGTAGCAGTTAAAAGTGTTGTGATATAAAACTAGCTTTATTAAATATATCCAGAAAATAAACTTGCTCTTGGGTGTATCTCATAATTTGCAAAAATACTTTATTTCCTATTCTCTATTCTCTGTTCCCTGTTCCCTAAAAGGGATGAATTTTTGGCTTTATTTTAAAGTTGAGATTCACCCTTGCTCTTTGTTTAAGATAAACAAGAGAAGTACAACTAACTGAAAAAAATCATTTTTTGTACCTTTGTTGTAAAAATATTTCTCTATGATGCGCAAAAATTATATCATCTTTTTCAGATATGTCTATTAAATAGATTTATGATTTTTTCCTATTCTCAGTAATCTCTTTTCCTTCCTTTCCAGACATTTTTACAACTATAAAATCTCTAAAATATCACTAAAACCAGAACTTTATATCTTACAAATATGACAATTTTATATCAATTATTGTTCATTTGTTGAAAATTCAAAAAATAAAATTTAAAAACTAGATACCCTTGATAATTTCCTAATCTTTTTCTGGAATGCTATAAAATATAATAATCTGTTGAGTATTTAAAGTTTTTGTCTCATACCATTTCCCCATGAAGTTGCGCTTAATAAAAGATAACAGCGATTGCTAAAAATCAGGTTTGGGTAATAATTATTAAGCGCATTGTTACAGAGAAATGGTATCAAATCTCGAAAAGGGAAAATACAAACCTTAACTAGGAACAGAAAATATAAAATTTATAGCGGTTTTCACTCATGTTGAATATAAAACTTATTCCTTATTCCTTATTTCTTATTCCTTTAAACCCAAATCTCTGTACTCTAAAAAACATGAAAACTGCTATAAATTCCTTTTATATAGTTTTACGCAATTCAATAATTATATATCAACTGAGTAGCTCTGAAATCTAAATGTTATGCGGAAAAACTCTGAAACTGAATTTAAAATATACTCAAGAGATTCAAAAGTAATACTTTAGTAATTTTAGGCAATATAGGGTTTCTCAAGCTAATGAAGTACAGTTGTTTTCCTTATTTTATACTCCCCATTCTCCCATTCTCCCATATTCCCTACTCCCTGCTCCCTAAAACAAAGGAATTTTGTACGTCACTCCTTGTGGGAATTGCTATAATTATAAGGAATGTAATGAAACTACTTATGACATTATTGAAGTGAATTAGTATTAGCTAATTCTATAGTATTTTAGTTTTTTTATTTGAGGGTAAACGGTGCAAGCTTTTAGTAAACTTCCCAGCAAATAAATTGTATATGTTTCCTAAAATTTCCAGATTATTTTGTTCTTTGAGAGCACGTTTATCCAGACAAATAGTCTTGTGGATATTTGCCAGTATTATAGTAATTGAGACTTTAATTTTAATTCCATCTTATTATCGGCGAGAAGAGGAACTACTTCACCAATTAGAAGATATTTCTGGAGCAATTTTTAATTCTATTGTACGTTTAACTGAAACCAGTATGACATCTGATGGTATCTTTCAGATGAAGGTAAAAACATTAACGGAAGATTCTGTAATTTTGGGAGTCATAATTTATGATTCTAAAGGAGAATTAGTTGAAACTATCGGTGAAGCTCCAGAAATAGATTTTTTTCATCTTCAGGACAACAATATTCTCCGTGTTAGGAGTCAAGATGGTAAGCGATATGATGTGGCATTATCCGCAGATTATTTGGGAATCAATTACACATTAATTGCTCGTCACGATGCCTCTAAAATTCAACGAGAATTATATGCTTATATTGGCAGAATTACAGTGCTTGTAATAGTTATCTCTGTTTTCGTTACTTTGGTGATAATGGAAGTATTAGGAGTTACATTAATTAATCCTATTTTGAAGTTAAGAGATGACTTAATTGCTGCTGGAGAAGCTTTAAGTAAAAATGGCGATCGGGTGAAATTTTATTCTGTTTCTGTTAAGCATCAGGATAAGTTGGGAGAGGTAATGAGAGCTTTTAATCAAATGTTTGAGCGAGTATCCACAGAAATTTATCAACGGCAGCAAGCAGAAAAAATATTATTAGCTGAACAAGAAAAATCTGAAAGTTTGTTGTTAAATGTTTTGCCAAAAACTATTGCAGAAAAATTAAAGGAAGGGAGGAAAGATATTGCTGAAGGTTTTTCTGAAGTTACTATTTTATTTGCAGACTTAGTAGGGTTTACTGAGCTATCAGAAAAGATTAATCCTGTAGAATTAGTTGATTTGCTAAATCAAATATTTTCTTGCTTTGATGAATTGACTGATAAATACAATTTGGAAAAAATTAAAACTATTGGAGATGCTTATATGGTGGTTGGAGGTTTGCCAGAACCAAGGCTCGATCATGCCGAGGCAATAGCTGAAATTGCTTTGGATATTCGGGCAGCAATTAGTTATTTTAATCAAAAACATAATATGCAACTTAGTATTAGAATTGGCATTAATACTGGTCCTGTTATTGCTGGTGTGATTGGTAGGAAAAAGTTTATTTATGACCTCTGGGGTGATGCTGTTAATACTGCGAGTCGCATGGAATCTCACGGTGAACCTAATAAGATTCAAGTTACAGAATCAACTTACAATTATTTAAAAGGTAAATATATATTTGATGCAAGAGGAACTATTATGATTAAGGGTAAGGGAAAGATGAATACATATTTTTTAGTTGATAGAGATAATCATGGATAAGAGATTTTTGCTCTTATAGAGTAGTTCTGATAATTTAACCATAAAAAAATTACATTTTACTTAGTGATTCTTAAGTAGGATTTGCTGAAAAAGTCTTTTTAAGGAGTAGGGAAGCGTGAGACTAGAGGAGTAGGGTAGTGGGGGAGTAGAGAGTAGTATAGAGGAGATAGTCAGATAGATTTTTCCCTTGATTTTTCTGCTATTATTCTGCGCAAAATACTAAGTTTTTGATATTTGTCAACTGAAAACCTGACATTTTTTTCAATCCAAAAATCCTCAAGCTTTTATCTTTCAAGGCTTTTAAATTTATTCAACCAACCCCAAGTAAATTTTACTAAAACTTTTGCTAAATCTTGCCTAACGGCAGAGTTTGATGTTATCAAATATGTTTAAAATAACAATATTTTCCCTGTTCAGTCTTCCCTGTTTCCTCTTGCCTAAGATGTGCAAAAAAAATATATTTTTTCACTCCTATGTCTATTAGTGAAGCAAAGGAATCTTTAAGATTAACCACAAATATGCTATAGTTAATCAAATAATGATTAAGTTCTCAACTGGATAACTAAAAAATGTTATCTACTATAAAATCACTAAATTCCTAGAGGAGAATTGTATGGAGAATAATATAAATTGTGCAGAAGCTTGTGTAAATGGTTGTACTTTAGGGGATAAGTGTCCTAACAAAGAATATGCAAAAGAAACATCAAAGTTTATTGATAATACTTCCTTAGACAAAATGCTAGAAATGGCTGAAGAAGCAGTAATGAAAAAAAGAATGGCTCCTCCTAAGTGGGTGATTCCTGATTTTCCTGAATAACAAAGATAAATAAAATCAATATTTATTAGGAATTCTGAAACAATAAAACTATATTCTATTTAGCGATCGCTATCTCATTATTAAACTGGTAATTATGTATGAAGCGATCGCTATGTTAACTAGCTAGGGTTTGCTGAAAAAGTCTTTTTTAAGGATTAGGGGAGTAGGGTAGTGGGAGAGTAATTTTTTTCCCAACTCTTCCTGAAAATACGCTCCTTTTTGAACATAAAGAGCTGAAAACCTGGTACTTTTTAGCAACCTAAAAAGGCTCAAACCTTTATCTGTAAATACTTTGATATTTAACCAGCAAGCTCTAGCTAGAAGTTTTTAGTATTTCCTGAGAGAATACTCATAATTAATATCGTTTATGGTTTTTCTACGAAGATTAAAAAAGAAGTTTTGCAAAACCCAAAATAGCTTTTATTTCTAGGGTTTTAAATCCTTTAAACCCTTTGATATACGTTTACTACTGATTGCTAATTGCTTATTTAAGGGTAAATATTTTTGTAAATTTTAGAGTATTATCAATCAAACATTAAAGGTTAATATTGAAGTGAGATTATCTATGTTAGATTACTTTAATTTTCCCGAACAGATAGTTATAGATATTAGTAGCATTCTGCGCTTACTTGCAATAGGTGTAATAACAATAGTTGCAATTCTTGGAATTAGTAAACTACCTGAACTAATAGGAAAAATAGTATCTACAGAAATTTTGGAAGCATATAAGATTATTATATCCCCGAATAAATTATTAATTGGAATAGTCATTGCTTTAGCAATATCTGAGATAACTATTCTAGCTGTTACACCATATTCTGAAGCTTTTATTCTGGAAATAATTCTGAGTTTAATCTTAACTATTGTCACTACTTGGTTAAGTTTTAAATTTGTTAAACAATTTTTTGATATCTATTTAATAGAAGCAGCATTCAGAAGCAATCGGAAAGCAAATAGTGACTTATTTATAGTAGGTAAATTTCTAGCGAACTTTATTATTATTGTTCTAGCTATTATCATTTTTGCTCAAACTCACCAAGTGAATGTATTTGGTTTAATTGCTAGTTTGGGAATAGGAGGTGTAGCCGTTGCTTTTGCTTCCCAAAATACTTTAAGTCAATTACTTGGTGGAATTGTTCTTTATATAGATAGACCTTTTGTAATTGATGACTATATTGGTCTTCCTGATGGTACTTTTGGTAGGGTAGAATCTATTGGTTTACGATCAACTAAAATTCGTTCTTCTGGTAAAGGTACTTTAATTATTATCCCTAATAATTCTCTAACACAGGTAAACATTGAAAACTTTAGTGCAGCAAAGAAAGTTATGTCTATTTTAGACTTAACTTTTTATCGTGATGTGGATATTGAAGAACAAGCATTAATCCGCCAAGTTATCTTAGCAAGTACCGCTGATATATTTGGCATCGATCCTCGTAATACTAATATTACCTTTAAAAATTTACCTAGTTCCAAATCAGAAAATATTACTCAAGCGCAAATTACATTTTTTATCTTAGGTTCTGGTAAAGTATCTATGGATTTTCGTCGTCAAATGTTAGATAATGCTAGTCAAAGAATTACTTTGAAACTTAAGGAATATGGTATTGCTTTTGATATAGAGAAACCTAGTATCTATGTCGATTCACCAATTACGGTCTAATACAAAAGTAAGCATTCAGCTATTAGCTATCAGCCATAATAACCCACTCTTAAAGTTGTCTATTATAACAAACTTATAAAACCATTTTTTGACAATAAAGATGGGGAGGGGTGGAGGTGGATAGCTTGGGAACTCGAAATTACTCATCACAAAAAAACCTATTTTTAAATATATTTACTGTTAACTAAAGATGTTGATCAAGTATAGTCTTAAGGTAAGAATTTCCTGTGGAATACTAATGAATATAAAGCCGACTTTTCGACTTTTGTAGTAAAATTGAATTCTGGCTTAATAATATCCCTTAATAAAAGGGTTTAAATAGGGTTTGCCGAATAAATACTTTTTGTTGAGGTAGGGAGTAGGAAGTAGGGAGTAGGGAGTAGTTAAGAATCAGGAAAAATAGGAGTTATAGAGAAGGTAGTCAGAAAGTATAGCAAGAGTGATTTTTCTGCCTCGCGTCACCCCAATATCGTAAGTTTTTGAGGCTGAAGGGCTGAAAACCAAGGTATTTCAGACTCAAAAAGGCTAATACCTTTATCTGTCAATGCTTTGATATTTAATCAGCAAACCCTAAATAAAGCTTTTATGCTCCACTAAAAGCAATAGCTGATTGGTGATAGCTGACGGCTGAATGCTTACGTCTTAAGGGTCTTGTTTAAACCTAAAACCTAAAACAATAGCTGATAGTTGATGACTGAATGCTGACATACAAAATTTCACTTATGGAAAGTTATGTCTCTTGAAAAAATATATTCGGTGGTACGTTTTAAGTGTTAGAAAGTTTAGGAAAAAGGTAAGCATTTCCTGCGGAATGCTGCGCAAACAGCTTTTTATAGACCTTGCTTTTTAGGGCAAGGTTTATAAATTAAGTAAGTATTTATTTAACTTCTACCACATTTTCATACTCATTCTTGGAAATCTCCCAATTGCTTTTCCCTGCTTTAAAAGTAATATAGCTGACTGCTGAATGCTTACGGAAAAAGAGTCAAGTATAAATTAGTTTTCACGAAGCATAATTAATGGATAATAAATAGTATAAGCTAATGCCACAAATTCCAGATTAATGTCTTTAATTTACAGAATAAATATTTTTGCCAAAAAATGAGCGGAGGCGCATACCCTTTTAAGTGGATGAAAAAAATCCAACTCAGTATTTCAAGCCTCCAGCTCAATTCGGAGGTACTGATAACTGATAACTGATAACTGATAACTGAAATGAACTGTTTTCTATTCTCTAGTTCTTAAAAGCATAAATATATTTACTTCATCAACTAGGAAACTTCTGTATGTTTTTCTCAGATATAATTAACCAAGTAAATCAGATATTTATTTCTTTGGATGCTACTAGCATTCCTAATTATTTGATTTTCCTTGTCTTTGCTTTGGGAGCAATATTCATAGGAAAATACACATCAGCAATGCTGAGTATAGTTATTAAAAATTTTATCCCAGGTGCAAGGCAAGAAATTACCAATAATTTTCTTCATCCACTAAAAAAACCTTTTCAACTTGCAGGAACTTGTCTATTAATTTCTCTATCCTCAGCTTGGTTAATAGATTATCAACAATTCTACAAATTATTTCATCCACTAATAGTTTTTTCTGTAGTTGCTAGTCTGGGATGGTTAGCCTCTAGGATATTTCGTCAACTTATTAGAATATATGGGGTTAAAATTATTTCTAAATCAGGTTTAGAAAATGAGTTACTGTTAGTATTTGAGACTGTAGCAAATATACTAATTGGATTTGTGGGATTAGTCAGCTATGCTCAAAGTCAAAAGTTTCCATTAACAGGTTTGTTAGCTAGTGTATCTATTGGTGGAATAGCTATTAGTTTTTCAGCTTCCAAAACCTTAGAGCAATTGTTTGGTACGATAGTTTTATTTTTAGACCGTCCTTTTATTCCGGGAGATTATATTCGTTGCTCATTGGGAGGTGGCGATATTTACGGCAGAGTAGAATCTATTGGTTTACGTTCTACTAAAGTTAGGGTAGCAGCTACAGGTACTCTATATATTATTCCCAATAATAAATTAGCTGATACGGCAATAGAGAATATTACCCGTGGTAAAAAAGTGATGGTTTTATTATATTTAGACTTTACTAAGAAACTTACAGAACAGGAAGAAGCTGTTGTTCAACAAGTCGCTAGAAATAGTAAAGATTCCTTATTGGGAATGGAACCAGGTAGTATGAAAATAACTATATTTGACCATGAAGCTATGAATAAAAGTCGTGCCAGGATGACATTTTTTATTCTTGGTTCTAGTGAAAATTCTATTCAACTAAGGAAGCAACTATTGGAAGTTGCAAATCAGAATTTTTCTAAGCAACTGAAAAAATTTGGCATAGAGTTTAAGATGCAAGAACCAAATATTTATGTTGATACCCCAATCACTATTTAAGGTTTGCTGAAAAATTCTTTCTTCTGCCAAATCATTAATATTTCTGAATTATGTCTAGGTACTTGATTTTTGCTAATTAACTCCCAGAAAATTTACAGATAAAGGCTTACCTTTTAAGGAGCGAAAAAAGTTATAACTTTTCTGTCTATATAGAAGTCGAAGCAAAGAGCGCGGACATTTCTAAATCCTGTTAGCGGAGGTTTTCCCTATACGAAAAATCCTTTGACAGTTTACTATTTCCTATTCCCTATTCGCGTAGTGCTATAAAACTCAAAAAGTTAGCATTTTGAAAAGATTAGGACATTTCTAAATCCTGTTAGCGGAACTTTTCCCTATACTAAAAATCTTTTGACAGTTTACTATTCCCTATTACCTATTCTCTATTCGCGTAGTGCTATAAAACTCAAAAAGTTACCATTTTGAGCAGAGAGCAGATAAGGATAGAAAAATCAAGATAAAATTTTTAATCTCACCTCCTCTATAATT
Organism: Dapis hubbardiae BLCC-M172; assembly: GCF_050016015.1. Lineage (NCBI taxonomy): Bacteria > Bacillati > Cyanobacteriota > Cyanophyceae > Oscillatoriales > Microcoleaceae > Dapis > Dapis hubbardiae. Next base: position 8,562 of record NZ_JBNHEQ010000031.1, on the reverse strand, counting down.
CTAATTTTTCCCAACTTCTGACTTCTGAGTTCTACCTTACTGATTAACCTCTCCCACTAATAATATTTCTGCTGAAAAGCCCAAATATTGTTAAAGATAAAAACGAAAAATCCAGCTTTTCAGGAAAATTTTACTTAAGTAAATAGGCATTTTTACAATAGTGGGATAGGTTGATAATACTTTATTCAGAAAATCCTACTTATACAAACCCAAAGATGTTGCCAATAAACCACCCATAGAACAGAAAAAATATTAATCCTTCCCAACGAGTCACCTGTTTATCTTGAGTGACAAAAAAGAATAAAATAGTTCCTGCCAATAAAACTAATAAACCACTCGAAATAACATCTTCAGTAATTACTAAATTACCTGCAAATCTTGGTATTCCCATCACCATTAATGAGTTAAAAATATTAGAACCTAAAACATTTCCCACTGCAATTTCTGGGTTTCCTTTTCTGGCAGCAGAAATAGTAACTATTAATTCTGGTAATGATGTACCAAGGGCAACTGCACTTAAAGCAATTAGCTCTTTCCCTATATTTAGTATCTCAGAAATTTTAGTAACAGATTCAATGGTGTAATTAGCACCCAAAAAGACAAATAATGAACTGACAACCACAATTACTATTTGCCTTAGTGGTAAACTTTTCTTAGACTTATTTTTGCCTCCTGACTGTTGCTCTTCCTTACCACTACTTATTGTGTATAGAACATAGACAACATATCCCAAAATACATATAATAGCTTCATTAACAGAAAAGTTACTGTCTAAAACAGTTAAACCTAGTAAAAAGGCTGAACCAACAAATAGTGGTAAATCTACATTGATTAGTTCATATTGTATTCTTAAAGGACTACTAATTAATGATGCAGTACCAATAATCAAGAAAATATTTGCAATATTAGAACCTATAACATTACCAAAAACAATTTCAGAGGAGTTTTGATATACTGCTAACATAGAGGATATTAACTCCGGGAGAGAAGTTCCTACTGATACTATTGTTACCCCAACTAAAAAAGGAGAAATTCCTAAAGATATACCTATTTTTTCTGCTGCATCTGTAAAGAAGTCAGAAGCTTTGATCAGAACGAACAAGCTAACTATAAATATTATTAACCAGATAATTAAGTTTTGCATTAGTTTATTGTTTACATTTACATATAGTAAGCGAAGTCAAGCTTAGAAGATAATCAAAAAGTAGTAAATTAGATAAAAAAAAAGCAATAAATTATAGTTATAGCTATAATTGTTACCGAATAATTAATAATTATTCAGCTTTATTAAGCTCCACTTTCAAGGGAAAAAAATAATATTTCCTTATATTCAATCAAGAACAGTTTTAACCAGAAGTAATTATCGATTAGCCATTATCAATTATCCATTAATGAACTAATTTTCTCATATATAGCAAGCCTAAATTATTTGCAAAATAATTCTAAAACAGATAAGAAGTTTAGCATTATTCTGGCTGTTACCTATTTCCTTTTTTCCTGATATTTTCTATACAAGTAAAATAGGAATACTATATACTTTCTTTCTTTGACAAAAAAATAAGGTCTCAAGCCTCCCATTAGATAGGGGAAAAAATAAACTTCAGTACTTCAAGCCTCTGGCAACAGCTACGAGGTGCTGATAACTGATAACTGATAACTGAAATGACTACCATATACTTCGAGCAAATCTAAATTTTAGTTTTAGTTGGTAGATTTAATATAGAAATTAACATATCTTCCATGATCAAACGCCTTAACAGTTTGATATCTGACTGCCTCTAAAAATTTCCGAAAGTCCTTAATATGATTTTTGGCAACTTCAACTAGCATATCAGGTTGATAAGTAGATATTAAATTTTTTGCTCCTACCAAAGCATCTATTTCTGTACCTTGTACATCAACTTTAATAAAGTCTACTTTTTCTTGAATTAATTCATCTAAAGTCACAACTACTACCTCTGTACCATTGATGATATTATCAGCAATTTCTGTTAAACAAAAATCTTTAGCAGGATGTTCTTTTATAAAAGATATACCACGATTTTTGCCAATAGCATAACCTAATTTAGATAAGTCAATATTACTGACTTGATTAATTGAGATATGTCTCTTCAAGGCTGCAATAATTTCTGGATGAAATTCTATGGGAATTACTTTTGCTGCCTGCATAATTTTAGCAAAGTAGACTAAATGATTCCCTGTATTCGCTCCAATATCAACAATAACTGGATTTGAGACTTTTAGATTCTGCCGGATAAACTCTAACTCAGCTACTTCATAAAAATTACCACCAATATTAGCAATTTCTACTGCTAGATTTTTTCCTGTTATTTCAAATTTTATGGGGATGTTTTGATAATTGAATGAAACTAGATTTTCTCCCTTAAGTAATTTATCAACTAAAGTAAACCAAACTTTTGCAGCTTGATAATTAGGATTAATTTCTAATGCTTTACTGAATTCTAATTTAGCTTCCAAAAGTTTATCTTGTCTAATCAGCAAATTACCGATCGCTTGATGAGCTTGAAAACTCTTGGGTGATATTTCTAGGGCACGACGAAAATAATTTAGTGCTTCGTCAAATTTACCTTGTTGAACTAAACTATTACCAATATTGCCATAAAATTCTAAAGCAGAATCTGGCTTAAGTTCTACTAATTTTTGCCAGTAGATAATAGCTTCATCTAATTGGTTTAACTCTTGTGTAATTCTTGCTAAAAGATACAAGAGAGATATATTATTTGGCTCTAAGGAAAAGGCATATTTATAGAACTGAGTTGCTTCATCTAGTTTTCCTTTTCCCTGCTCTATTAAACCAAGGTTAATTAAGGAAGCTACATGATTACTATCAGATTTTAGTATGTTTATATATATCGACTCTGCTTGTTGTAACTTTCCCTCTTTTTGGAATTTGAGAGCTGTTTGGAATTCTTGATTTATGTTTGTCATTGTTAGTTGTTTTGATAATTTATTGTTTGAAAAACTGTTTGTCAGATAAGTATTAAGAGAGTGTCGAATGACTAAATATCAAAGGCGGAATACCTCAAGGGATTGAAATGTGAGAGCTGTACAGGGTATGGTATAATAATAAAGTTATAGTGATAAATAGTATAGTTGTATCTTCATTCCCTACTCCTTGCTCCCTATTCTCTTTTTTAGATTTTATTGACAAACAATCTCTTATATTTAAACAATTTTAACTTTCGCCAAAGCTAAACATTATTATATATAAAAATTCTCATAGTTGTGAGATAAAAAGTTATAGGTTTTAGGGAATAGGTAACAGAAAAAAATCAAAATAACTGTACCTTATAAATGTTAATAAACCCTAGAGATTATCTAATTCAACAACTGGCTATATTATAGTAATTGTTGTTTTTATAGATGTTTTAAATCAGTCAATTTTGCCAAGATAAATAGCAGTCTTACAATTTAGCTTTCTAGCATAATATGGTAGTCCTAAATATGTCAGAATGTTTGTTAGTACATCTTTTTTATCCTCATCAGGTAAGCTGTGAAAATCATTACTTCTTTAACACTACCCATAATATATTCCCATGTTAGTCAGTTTGTATACCTCTTTATACAGGAATATTAATGTATAAATTAAGTTTTCATTTTTACCTACTAAAACTTACTAACTACCATACATTTTTATATCTTTAAATTGCCGTTAATCATAGTATATTACAGGATGACTAAAATCCTATAACCTCCCTGATTTTTATCCCCCAATTAAAATACCGGGACTTTCAACTTCTTCTTTCCACTCAAAGTATAGTCAAATTAAGTCAGACTGAATTCAATTTCAGATTCAAACTTGTTGTGAAACTTTCACGGATCGGGTTTAATCTTGTTTCGTTTTTTTTATTCTAGAAACTATGTGATTCTCATCCATATAGCCATAACCATAGAATAAGTTTTGATTAACTCAGATAATTAGCTGCATTATAGAGATTTTTGGAATGCTTTGCTCAAGTATCTATCTGATTCCCGAATTGATGTCCTCTCTTGAGAAGAGATAGTCCTAGAGTTTAATTTTGATCCTTTAACAAGAAATATTATATTTGACTATCCTCTTGTTAGAACTTTACAATAAAATTATTAATCCAATCTGCTAATAATTAATAAATCTTTTCCAATTCACGAAAATCATGTTCTACTTCTGCCGAGAGAGCGCGATTTTGGGGGTCTGTTTTCAGAGCCTTCTTCAGATAATTTCTGGCCTTATCTAATTTTCTCTCACTAATGAGGTGACGTGCCCAACGTTGATAGGCGATCGCTTGCCACTGTCGGATTTCCCAATCTTGTGGCATTCTCTGAGCTAAACCTTCAACTAGAGCAACAGCGCGAGGGTATCTCTTATATTTTAATAACTGCTTTAAGTGTAAGTAATAATTTTGTTTAAGTTGCTTTTCTACTTCTGAGGTGTGGGATTGATTTTGATCTTTTTCTTGCTTATAAGTTACCCTAACTTTTGTTTGCCTTGGAGGTGAAGTTTTTGGAGGTGAAGTTTCTGATTTTGACTTTTTATTCGTTGTTGATGTTGGAGTAGAATTGTATAGTTGTTCTGTTTGAAGAGGAGCAACTCTCAGCAAAATTTTGTAAGCTTCTGTCACTGCAATAAACTTATCTTTAGCTTGCCTATCTTTTGGGTTAACATCTGGGTGATAAATTCTTGCTAATCGCCGATAAGAAGTTTTTACTTCTCCTAAAGTAGCTCCTAAGTTTAGCCCTAATTGTCGATAATAATCTGCAATATTCATATATTTTGAGGATATTGGCAAGAGGAAATAAGGTTTAGTTAAAATTTTGGGAGTAATTTATCTGTCTTTTTCCTTTTTCTAAATATTTTAGGTTTAATTCGCTTTCCTATACTTGTTCAGCATTCAGTAGTACAAACAATTGGGAACTAGACAGAAGGTTTACTTAGAATTTTAGGAATGATTTATTTGCCTTTTTCTTGTTTCTCTCCGACTCAGACTATCTATAATTTTCCCAGAAAAAAACTATAATGTTATAGTTTTTGTTGACTAGAGCCTATAGTCTGTTTAGTGAAGTATTATGGGAGGCAAATAAATAATTATTGCCTTTTTCCTTTTTCTCTCCGACTCAGACTGTCTATAAGTTTCCCAGAAAAATATATAACGTTATAGTTTTTGTTGACTAGAGCCTATAGTCTGTTTAGTGAAGTATTTTCCTTTTTCCCTCCGACTCAGACTGTCTATAAGTTTCCCAGAAAAATATATAACGTTATAGTTTT
>NZ_JBNHEQ010000031.1:0-3199 GCF_050016015.1 Dapis hubbardiae BLCC-M172 | reverse complement strand
ACGTTATAGTTTTTGTTGACTAGAGCCTATAGTCTGTTTAGTGAAGTATTATGGGGGGCAATAATTATTTCTTTCCCTTTTTCCTTTTTCTCTCCGACTCAGAATATCTATAATTTTCCCAGAAAAAATTTATAACGTTATAGTTTTTCTTGACTACGAATCTAAAAACTATTTGATTAAATCTTATTCTAGAAATATTTAGTTTAACTTGCTTCCTTTGAAAGATGAGAAAAGAGTAAAGAAGGAAGAAAGTATCAGTTAAATCTTCCAGAATTACTTATTTATCTGTTTCTTTATTCTGCAGATTTTTTGAACTTAGCTATATTCAGTTAGTTGTGATTTATTTCTTCAACTAACTCCCTTCTTCCTTTTTACTCCTTCCTACTTCCTTTATTTCACTTTAACGTTCTTCAATTACTTGATCAATTAGACCATATTCTTTCGCTTCTTCAGCAGACATAAAATAGTCGCGGTCAGTATCTTTTTCTATCTTTTCCAAAGATTGACTTGTGCGCTCTGCCAACATATTATTTAATACCGATCTAACACGAAGAATTTCTTTAGCTTCAATCTCAATATCCGTAGCTTGACCACGGGTACCTCCCATGGGTTGGTGAATCATAATTCTAGAGTTAGGTAAAGCCAATCTTTTACCTTTAGTTCCAGCAGCTAATAAAAATGAACCCATTGAAGCTGCTAAACCCAAACATATAGTAATGACATCTGCTTTAATATACTGCATAGTATCGTAAATTGCCAATCCTGCTGTTACAGAGCCACCAGGAGAATTGATATAAAGATAAATGGGCTTATTTGGATCGTCAGAGTCCAAATACAACATATAGGCTACAATTCTATTAGCTAGGGCATCCGTCACTTCTTGACCAAGAAAGATAATTCGTTCTTGGCCAAGACGAGTATAAATATCTATCCATCTTTCATACTGACTGCCAGGAAGACGATAAGGAACACTAGGAACACCTATAGGCATAATATTTTTTCCGTTTGATTTTATTAAGGACTTATTTCAGTTATTAAGTTATCAGTACCTTCTAACTGAAGTTGATTTTTTTCATCCCCTTAAAAGGGGAGGTTTGATACCTGATTTTCTAGCTCAAGATATTATATTGGTAATTATTTTCTACTTACCAAAAATTGTTGATTTGATGGAGAATTTAAAGAGTAGCAGGTAGAGGTTTTGGTAGTTCTTTTCTACTTGCTAAAACTTGGTCAATTAAACCATATTCTTTAGCTATTTCTGGGGTCATATAGAGCATTCTATCTGTATCTTTTGCAATCTTTTCTAGTGATTGACCAGTATTTTTAGAGAGAATATTTAAAAAAGTTGTCTTATTAGCTATAACTTCTTTTGCTCTAATGGAAATATCTGTTGCTTGACCTCTTGCTCCTGTTTTTGCTTGATTTAAAACGATGGTAGCATGAGGTAAACTTGCCCGATATCCTTTTGTTCCTGCAGACAAAATCATTGCTGCTGTACCCATAGCTTGACCAATACATATTGTATGAATTGGTGGTTTTACATAACTCATGGTGTCACAAATAGCGAATGCTTCTGTTTCAAAACCAACTGCATCTCCTGTATACCAAGAAGTACCAGTAGAGTTGATATAAAAATAAATTGGTTTTTCAGGATTATCAAATTGTAAATAAAGTAATTGAGCAATAATTAATTGGGTAACATCAATACCTATATTTCTTTTGACTTCATCTGATGAAAATAGTGGTAAGCCCAAATAAACGATTCGTTCTTTTAACATTAAAGATTCTAAATCAGGAGGTGGTGTCCTAAAAGAAGTGTCTCCGTAGTAACTGCTTGATTGAACTGCTTTTATTGGTGAGTTCATAAGATGATTCCTAATAGTGATTGTACTATCTTTTGATTATGTTAGCCTGCGTAATATTATTGTAGCGGATACAATTGGTTATTAGTTATCCTCTTGATCGGTTACAATATAACTCTGATATTTTTACCTAAAACAAGTTTTTTTGTCTAGGTGTGGATTTTACCATAATTATTGCGCAAAAATGGCAGATTTACGATTAGTTGGTAAATATTCAGCTTTTAGCAGTCAGCTAGCCTCTTACAGAGGAACTGCGTTATCAGCAATAAATACTCCCTTTGAAGGCTATCCCTTATAAGGACTCCTAAAACCCTTTTCTGATAGGGGGATGGGAAGGTGGGGAGATGGGGAAGTGGGGGGAGAAAAGCCTCTAATTAAATATTTTGACTCTCCCGAAATATCCAGCTAAGGGCAATTACATAACTTCTCTATAATGTCTACGTTTTATGTTAAGTAAAGATGTTTATAAAGGATAGCTTTGAAGGAGAGGTTTAAATCAATACTTCTCTCGGTTAATACCAATTTCATAAACTTAAAACTTCACTTGTCAAAGTATCTATCAAACTCGAAATCAAAGATATCAAGTTATGTATAGTCTGACTTGAGGAAATTGATATAAGGGAGCTTATTTTGGTAGTAATTTTTAATTTTATCTCAATTTAATTCCTCAATAGCTATTACCTCTGTCATGTGGCAATAACTGTTAATACCAGTTTTAAAAAATATAGCAATTCCCAAAAAGAGTGAGGTACAAAATTCTAGGCTTTAGGCAACAGGCACTATTGCTACAGGCAACAGGGAAGAAATATAAAAGTGTACCTTACTAGCCTGAGAAACGCTATAATGTTAGGAATAATAAGAGGGATTGTGCATACTTTACCGAATAATTAATAGTTAATAATTAATAATTAAGAGTTGAAGCGTCAATAATTAATTATTCATTCAACAATTAAGGTTTAAAGCCTCCACTTGGATAGGGGATAAATCAAAAAAATTTCCTAGAGCGCCAATCCTATCCGTTTCAAGAAGGGGTAATTATTAATTATTAATTGTTCCGCAGTGTTTTTTGCTGAAAGGGATGTCCTTTTGACTAAAAAGATGATTTATGAACTTAGAAATAGTCTTAAAGCTATTCCCATACGACTCCTGACTCCTGTCTCCTGACTCCTAAAAATTCCCTAAGTATTTGTAGTAAACATCTATCAAATTGGTATAACATAGTTCCTCTGCAGAAGGCTGACTAATAGCTTATAGCTTAATACTTACCGAATTATTAATTATTAATTGTTAATTAAATAATTGTGGTTTAAAGCCTCCCCTTTGAAGGGGAAAAAAGC
>NZ_JBNHEQ010000030.1:0-11537 GCF_050016015.1 Dapis hubbardiae BLCC-M172 | reverse complement strand
AATTAGAATGTATTTCTACTTCAGGAAAAGGTACAGAATTTGTAATTTCAATTCCTCTTTGAAAGTCAATACAGTTCGGCTTTGTTGCATGAAAGTATATAGCTGCCACTCGCGCTTCGCATATGTACAATAACAATGTGTTGAAATTGCTGTAACTATTGTCCAATAGATGAATAGAACATCAATTTGGAAAATAAAAAGGCTGAAACTTTTGCCTGTAAAGGCTTTGAAGTTTAATTTTCTAGCCCTTACTATTGTCCAATAGATGAATAGGACATCAACAGCTAAAGAGAGCGATATATCTGTAGAATGAATGCTCTATCGCTACTTTCATGCAACAAATTCCAGTTGAATTAATAATTTTTTGAATCAGGAATAAGGAAGAATAGGTATCTATTCAGCCAGACGTCTGAGATATACAAGGTAGATGAATCGTAAATAAACTGCCTTTACCTAGTTGACTTTTGACGGTAATATCTCCTTGATGATGATGGGAGATTGCCCTGGCAATGGCTAAACCAAGTCCAGTTCCTCCCGTTTTTCGATCGCGATGGCTGTCAACACGGTAGAAGCGCTCAAAAATACGAGCTTGTTCTGAGGGGAGAATACCAATTCCTGTGTCTTTGACAGTAATGAATGCGGTACAGTCGCGAGCTGTTAAACTAACCACCACTTGACCGCCATTAGGTGTATAATGAATCGCATTGGTAATTAAGTTTGATACTAAACGATACAACTGAGGCTCATTCCCTAAAACATAAATTTCGCCATCAGGAATTTGACTAATTAGGTCAATTTTAGCGAAGGTTGCCAGTTCTAAAAATTCCTCAGTTAAATCGCTGATTAAATCGTTTAAACAACAGGGTTGAAAGAGCTGAGGCGATGATAAATTATGTTCTAGACTGGTCAAAAATAGTAAGTCTGCAATTAAATTGCTCAAGCGTCGTCCTTGTCGTTCCACTGTTTGGAGCATGGTCTTGATATTTTGCGGATTCGATTGTGGTATTCGTAAAATTGCTTCCACAGTAGCTAAGAGACTAGCAAGTGGCGATCGCAATTCGTGGGCAGCATTAGCAGTGAACTCTTTTTGTTGCTGGTAAGACTCGTAAATAGGTTGCATCGCTAATCCTGAAAGCCACCAACTAGAAATCCCTACCCCACTTAAAGCAATGGGAAACCAAAACGCTAAAATCCATTGGAACTGCTTGACTTCTACATCGAAGGATTCTAAGGTTCGCCCAATTTGTAAGTAACCCCAGGAAGAGGCAGAATTACTGCTATTGAATTCTTGATGGGCTGTAGCACCGTGTAGAATAATCGTAAATTGACGGTAGCGAATACCATTAGGACTTTGAAGTGTTTGCCAAGAAACAGAGTGTAAAGTTTGAGTTAGTTTTGTGGGTTGATTAGGTGAAAATGCTAGCAGATTTCCTCGATTGTCAAATAGACGAATGTAGTAAGTCTGGCGATCGCTAATTCCAATAGTATGTCGTTGGATTAGAGTAGGATTGGTATTACAGGGTTGCCCAACTACACACAATTCCGGAAAAATTTGCTGTAAAACTAGAGTGGGATCTTCGGAAATTGGTAACATCGGTTCAAGACTATCATGTAGGGTTCCAGCAATAGACTCAATTTCTTGTTCCAAGGCTTGCCATTTTGCTTGAACTAACGCTCGATACATACCAAACCCAGATAGGCTTAAAATCACCCCCATGACCAGAGCATACCAGAGTGCTAAACGTAAACGACTGTGACGAAATAGTTGATGGCTATTCATTGTATTTTTTCTCTAGATAGGGCTTACTGATTCAATCTAAAATTATTGACATATATAGGGTTTTAGCCTTTTCTGGAAAAAAGACCTGGTTTTGAGCTGCTTCATGCACGGTTCCCGAAAAATCAAAAAGCTAGGATTTTGGGCTACATAAGGCAGAAAAATCAAGGGATAATTATGACTCCTGTCTCCTCTAAATTCCCAATTCCTCCTGACTCCTGTACGGGCGTTAACGATAGTTATGCGAAGCTAACGGCCGTTTCGCTGCGCGACATGAAACGCCCCTACGACTCCTGACTCCTACCCTCACCCATAAGACTTTTTCAGCAAACCCTAGATGTATTGAACCGATAACCCTGACCTCGGATGGTTTCAATGGGGCAGTCGCAGCCATAACTTGCTAACTTACGACGTAATAACCGCATTTGGGCAGCGACGACGTTGCTCATTGGTTCTGCTGCAAAATCCCAGAGTTGATGGCGAATCTTACTCCCAGAAATGATACAGTTGGGATGCTGCATCAGGTAGGCAAAAATCTGAAATTCCTTGACTGTCAAAGGAATCGTTTGAGAGGATGGAGCTAAACTGATAACCAGAGCATTGTTAGCGTAATCTAGGGTAAATTTGCCAACCGTAAGATTTTGGGGTTGAAATTGTGGCGATCGCCTCTGAAGTGCCCGCAACCTTGCCAGTAGTTCTGCCATCACAAATGGTTTTACCAAGTAATCATCAGCTCCTGCATCTAACCCAGCGACACGATTTTCTGGTCTATCGAGGGCAGTAAGCATCAGGACTGGCAAAGGATTTTTGTGCAATCTGAGCCGTTTGCATAGTTCTAATCCCGATAGCTTCGGTAAGAGCCAATCAATGATTGCCACACTATACTCTGTCAATTGGTTGTCTAGATAAAACCATCCCTGAAGACCATCGGATACCCAATCGACTACATACTTTTCACTGACCAAGACTTGCTTAATTGCTAGTCCTAAATCTTCTTCATCTTCTACTAGCAGAATCCTCATTTTGCGCAACTTATAGACAATAGCAAATATCAAAAATTTTACTACATTTACTTGAGTGTATAATATTTCAGTTTAAACAGTTTAAATAGTGCTTGCTGATGAAATTTAAAAGTTTTTACAGATAAAGGTTTTAGCCTTTTTAAGTATCAAAAAGTGCGAGGTTTTAGACGACTCAGGTTCAAAATATTAGGATTTTGGTCAAGAATTGGGCAGAAAAATCAAGGCATGATTCTTTCTATTATCTCCTCTAGAATTCCCATTTCTCCTATCTCCTGTCTCCTAGTTTTTACAGATAAAGGTTTTAGCCTTTTTAAGTATCAAAAAGTGCGAGGTTTTAGACGACTCAGGTTCAAAATATTAGGATTTTGGTCAAGAATTAGGCAGAAAAATCAAGGCATGATTCTTTCTACTATCTCCTCTAGAATTCCCATTTCTCCTGTCTCCTGTCTCCTACCCCTACCAAAAGACTTTATTCAGCAAACCCTAAATAGATAGGAATTTCTTGTGTTTCAGCCGAGATAAAATGTCATTTTAGCAAACGTAAACCACTTAATGTTACTAAAACTGTAGACCCCTCATGGCCAAGTACGCCGAGAGGCATATTAATATTTCCAGTAAAGTTAGCAATCAATAATAGGAAAATAAATCCAATAGCAAAAGTAATATTTTGCTTAATAATACGATTGGCACGACGACCTAAACTTATAGCTTCAACTAATTTTTCTAAACGGTCTGCCATTAATACTATATCTGCTGATTCTAAGGCAACATCACTACCCGCACCTCCCATAGCAATACCAACTGTAGCAAGAGAAATAGCCGGAGCATCGTTAATACCATCTCCCACCATTGCTACATTTTTATTTTCTTGTTGAAGTCGCTTAATTACTGTTAATTTATCTTCGGGTAATAACTCTGAATAGACTATATTTATGCCAAGATTTTGAGCAACAGTATCAGCAGTTTGTTTGTTGTCTCCTGTCAGCATAACTATAGATTCAATACCTAGAGATTTGAGCTTATTTATCATTTTTTTAGCTTCTAAACGCACCGTATCTGCAACAGATATAATGCCAATAATTTCTCGCTCTTTTGCGACCCAGATTACTGTTTTTCCTTGTTTTTGTAGGCGGTTACTTTCAGCTAATAACTGAGGATTGAAACCAGCATTTATTTCTGAGCTAATTAAATTTTCTTTACCTACTAAAATAATTTGACTATCGACAACTCCCGTAATTCCTGCGCCAGTTTCGGCAGTGATATTAGTTGCCGATCGCCATTGAATATTTTTTCTAATTGCTGTTTGGATAATAGCTTCTCCTATGGGATGTTCGGAACAAGATTCTAGGGCAGCAGCTAATTCTAAAACTTCTATTTCTGACTTATCTTTAGCAGGGATAATATCAACAACTTGGAGTTTTCCAGTAGTCAAAGTTCCGGTTTTATCAAAGGCGATAGCTTTTATTTCTCCAATCATTTCTAATTGAGCGCCATTTTTAAATAAAATTCCTTGACGCGCTCCTGTAGCAATACCTGATAATAAAGTAGGCATTATTGATGCCATTAAAGCACAAGGAGAAGCTACTACTAAAAAAATTAGAGCGCGATAAATTGTCGTTTCCCAACTCCAACCTAACAAAAATGGCGGTAAAATTCCCAACAATATTCCAGAGATAACGATGATTTTGGCATAAGTCTTTTCAAACTTTTCAATAAATCTCTGAGATGGTGGAGTTTCTGTTTGAGCTTGTTCAACTAAACGAATTACCCGCTGAATCAAACTACTTTCTGGAGACTTATTTACTTCTAATCTTAATACACCATTCCCATTTAATGTACCTGCAAAAACTTCATCTCCTACAGTTTTATCAACTGGTAAAGACTCTCCTGTAATTGGAGCTTGATTGACGGTACTATTCCCTTCAAAAATAATACTATCTGTTGGGATAAGTTCTCCTGGTTTTACTAATACTAAATCTCCGATTTTTAACTCATTAATGGGAACTTGTTTTTCTTGATTATTAATGATGACTCTGGCAGTATCGGGAGTAATACCCATTAACTTGCGAATATTACGTTCTGTTCGCTCCATTGCAAAAGTTTCTAGAGCGCCACTAATAGCAAAAATTAAAATTAGCACTGCTCCATCAATTATTAAGTGATATTCTCGCTGCCATAAACCTAAACCAGCAGCTCCCAAAGCAGCAACAATCATCAACAAATCAACATCTAATTCTTTTTCTGACCAGAGAGTAGTTAAACCTTCTTTAGCACTTTCATAACCACCAATGACATAAGCTGCTGCTAGAATAAATAGTGCTAAACCAATCGAATTTAGTTGTAAAAAAAACCAACTAAAAATCACCAGTAAAGCACAGGTAGCTGCGGCAAATGCTTCTGGATAAGACTGAACAAATTGGAAGTATTTAGGTAGAGAAAAATTTTTTTGAGTCATGGGAGTTAATAATATATTTAATTTTCTTTTTGATTAATGGAGATTTCTATAGCAGTTCTCATTCTCTGTGAGGTACAGTTTTAGATCCCCCCTAACCCCCCTTAATAAGGGGGAAACCTTCAAAGTCCCCCTTAAAAAGGGGGATTTAGGGGGATCATAAATATACCTCATCTTTATGAAAAATGCTTTTTTAGACTTAAATATTAATTGTACCTAAGTGTCAATTAAAATCCCTAAAAATTTTACATCAAAAAATACTTACTGAATTTCATCTAAATTTCATCTACCTTGTGACAAACTATTAAATAATTCTGTTTAATCTTTATTTTTGTTAATATGAGGAGTTATTATGAAAAAATTTTCACTCATTAGTATTCTAGCACTAAGTTTAACCCTTGGTGTTCCTACTGTGGCATTATCCCATGTTGGACATGGTGATGAGTTTCAAGCAACGGGAGGGATCGATCGAGTAAAGGTGAATCCCGAAACCGATTCTTTGTTAGGTATTGTGGTGACACCCATCGCCCCAGTCGAAAATAGTCCTGCCGTTATGATACCTGTCACAGCATTAGTAGATGCAGACGGCAAACAACTTGTTTTTGTCAAATACGAAAATTTTTATGAACCAGTTGAAGTGGAAACTGGAAAAACCCAAGGCGAAATGCTAGAAATTACTCAAGGGTTATCTATTGGGGAACAGCTTGTCACCCAAGGTAGTCTCTCCCTTTATGCCGAATCACGCAAAACCAAAACTGCTGATGCAGCAACAACTCCAGAGCCGATTGCTTCTCCCCAAAAAGATGAAGCCCATGCTCAGGCAGATGCCCAAGGAATACCTCATAGCCACGATACCTCTGGGAATATGGTGCAAAAGTCTGAAGAATTTTCTGGAGAAACGACTCAGAAATCTAGTGGATTTCCAATGGGAATCTTAGCAGCAGTCGGCGGGGGAGCAGCCCTATTAGTAGGAGCGATCGCTATGATGGGAAACCGTAGTAAAAGCACTGATTAAGGCTTGTAGTTGACTTTGTTGTAATAGCCATAGAAAATCCGTTCCACTTTTCGGTTGCCAGAGCCGACATGAAAGGTGAACCTAGTGACAGCTATATCACCCTCTTTCAGATTATTGATGTTTTATTCATTTATTGGCCAATAGTTAAACTGCTAAAAGCCTTTACAGGTAAAAATTTCAGCCTTTTTTATATCAAATATCAAGATTTGATTTATTTATTGGACAATAGTTGTAGAAGTATGAAGTACATAAGTTTAAGCTTGTGCGGTAGCCATAAGCTTTCATACAACAAAGCCCTTGTAGTTTATAACAATTTTTATCAAGCTAGACTACATAATATAAAATACAGGCTGGTGGTACATTGTCATTATTTTGGTTACGAAGCATGACAGTGGGAGCATCTTGCTCCCGTACTAAACATTCTTTTTTTCCTCTATACCATGGCTTTATTGCATGAAAGTAGCTATAGCTGCGGCACTTGCTGCGCAGCGGCACTTGCTGCGCATATGTACTTCATAAGATGCGGAAACTACTCTAACTATTGTCCAATAGATGAATAAAACATCAATAATTGGGAAAATCAACGATATAGCTGCGGCACTTGCTCTTCCTTTTCCTGACGGAATGACGCTAGTTCGCGCTATTTGATAGGGGCGAATGGCATTCGCTCTCTACAGATAGCGTATTATTTCAGAATTTGTGTAATATAAAATCCAGATAATTACTATATGCAAGTCATTGCTTCCTTCCACTCCGTTCCAGTCGCAATGACTTGCATCCCTGAGATTGCTTCCTATCGTCGCAATGACAACTATTCAACCGGATTCTATATAAGTCCTAATAATATTAAAATGTTTAACTCAATTCTTAATCAAACCCTCAAAACCTCAATCGCCCAAAGGTGGATTATTGTTATCGCTGCTATTTTAATAACAGTATGGGGAATTTTCACCGTTACTCAGATGCCACTGGATGTATTTCCTGAATTTGCTCCTCCCCAAGTTGATATTCAGACTGAAGCCACTGGATTAGCTCCAGAAGAAGTGGAATCCCAAATCACTGTACCCATTGAAAGTGCCGTAAATGGCTTACCTGGAGTAACAACAGTACGCTCTTCCTCCAAAGTCGGGTTGTCGATGGTGCAGGTAGTATTCGACCAAAATGCTGATATTTATAAAGCCAGACAATCTGTGACAGAACGGCTGCAACAGGTAACAAATCAACTTCCAGAAAGCGCTCATCCACCAGAAATTTCTCCCTTAGTTTCTCCCCTGGGAACAATTTTGCAGTACGCTTTCACCGTCAATAGTCAGGGAAAAACCTCTATGATGGATTTGCGTCGTCTAGTAGAAGTAACTCTCAGCAATCAAATTCTCTCTGTTCCTGGAGTTTCTCAAGTCACAGTTTATGGTGGAGACGAACGACAAGAACAAGTGTTAGTTGACCCGGAAAAGTTGCGTTTCTTCAATGTTTCCCTCACCGAGGTAACTGATGCAGCCAGAAATGCTAGTTCCAATGCTCCCGGAGGATTCCTGATTGGTGGCGGGCAAGAATTATTAGTGCGTGGCATTGGGCAAATGCAATCCATTGAAGATTTACAGCAGTCTGTTGTGAAAGTGGAAAATGGCATCCCAATTTTGCTACAAGATGTGGCAGAGGTGAAAACTGGTACGGCACTCAAACGCGGTGATGCTAGCTTTAATGGTAAACCTGCTGTGGTAATGATGATTAATAAACAGCCAGATGTGGATACCCCGACAGTCACGAAAGCGGTTGAAACTATAATGGCATCTTTGCAGCCGACATTTCCAGCAGACGTGCAAACTGCCCGGACGTTTCGTCAGTCTAATTTTATTGATTCTGCAATTCGCAATGTTAGTGGTTCCCTCGTTCAAGGTATCATTATCGTTTGGATAATTATGCTCGTATTTTTGATGAATTGGCGAACGGCAGCAATTAGTCTCAGCGCGATTCCCATGTCTCTATTGATTGGCTTGTTATTGATGAAAGCTTTTGGTTTGGGAATTAACACCATGACTTTAGGAGGATTAGTGGTTGCTATTGGTTCGGTGGTGGATGATGCTATCGTCGATATGGAAAACTGCTATCGGGGACTCCGGAGAAATCAGGCAGAAGGTAACCCTAAACACCCTTTCCAAGTCGTGTATGATACCTCGGTGCAAGTACGTTTAGCCGTAATTTTCTCTACGGTAATTATCATTGTTGTTTTTGCACCGATTTTTAGTTTGACGGGAGTAGAAGGACGTATTTTCGCACCGATGGGTTTAGCTTATTTGCTCTCAATTACTGCTTCAACCCTGGTAGCAATGACTCTTTCCCCCGCTCTTTGTGCGATTCTTTTAGCAAATCAAACTTTACCCCAAGAAGGTACATTTGTTTCCCGTTGGGCAGAACGTTTCTATTGTCCAATAGTAAATCTCTCCCTGCGAGCGCCCCAAATAATTCTGGCATTAGCACTGGCAACTTTGGTAGCTGCTATTGCAATCGTTCCTTCCTTGGGACGAGTTTTTCTACCAAAATTTCAGGAAAAATCAATGGTAAATTCAATGGTTTTGTTTCCAGGTGTTTCTCTGGATATGACTAATAGAGCTGGAATAGCACTTTATAAATCTCTCCAAAATAATCCCCTCTATGAATGGGTGCAAGTCAGAGCTGGACGCGCTCCTGGGGATGCCGATGGAGCGGGTGTTAGTATGGCTCATGTGGATGTGGAACTGAGTGATGAGGCACTAAAAGATAGAGAAGCAAGCGTTAAACAACTGCGGGAGAGATTCCTCAAATTGCCCGGTGTTGCCCCGAATATTGGTGGCTTTATTTCTCACCGCATGGATGAAGTATTGTCTGGAGTCAGAAGCGCGATCGCTGTCAAAATCTTCGGACCAGATTTAATAGAATTGCGAAAAATTGGGGAACAGGTGCGTGATGCTATTAAACCTATTCCTGGAGTTGTAGACTTGCAACTTGAACCCCAGTTACCCATCCGTCAAGTACAAATCAATTATGATCGAGAAGAAGCAGCTTACTATGGTTTAACTATGGAGGCAATTTCAAATTTGGTAGAAACGGCACTTAATGGTCAAGTTGTAGCACAAGTACCGGAAAATCAACAACTTATCGACATTACCGTTGGGTTACAGGAATCAGCTCGTAATAATTTAGATGCTATTGGTGCGATTCCTATTTCTACTCCTACTGGAGAAATAATTTCCCTCAATGAAGTTGCTAAAGTACAGTATGGTATGGGAGCTAATGTGGTTAACCGGGAAGATGTTTCTCGCTTAATTGTTGTTTCTGCTAACGTTGCCGAGCGCGACTTGGGTAGTGTAGTAGAAGATATTCAAGCCCAGATTCGCCAAAATGTGCAATTGCCTAATGGCTACTTCATCCAATATGGAGGGCAGTTTGAAGCAGAGCAAAATGCTACGAATAATCTTTTGCTATACAGCATCTTAGCAGCGATCGTTATTGCTATCTTGATGTTCTTTTCAGTAAAATCTCTTCCTGCAACGATCGCTATTATGCTCAACCTCCCCTTGGCGTTAGTAGGAGGTATTGTTTCGATTACTCTAACGGGTGGCGTAATTTCAATTGCTTCTTTGATTGGATTTATTACTCTGTTTGGAGTTGCCGTCCGCAATGGTTTATTATTGGTAGATAATTACAACAATAAATTTGCTCAAGGAATGCACATTAAGGATGTAATTGTCAAGGGTTCTCTAGACAGAGTGAATGCTATCTTAATGACTGCCCTTACTTCAGCATTAGGAATGTTGCCCTTAGCGATCGCTAGTGGTGCTGGAAATGAAATTCTACAACCATTGGCAATTGTAGTTTTGGGTGGTTTGTTTACCTCTACTATCTTAACTTTGTTGGTAATTCCTGCACTTTATGCTAGGTTTGGTAAGTGGTTGATGCCGAAAAAAGATGTTGTTGTTGATGCAAGTTTTCCTATAAATGAAGCAGATATAGCAAAGTTTTTATAGAATTATTGGTAATGCTATTGATGCGCTACAACCGATGATAAAATTATTGAGCAATTTGTCTGCTCAAATTACTATTACTAAAGCTAAAGAAATACAAGCAGAAAAATTGATAATAATTCGGATTTGAGTATGAGTGAGGAAATGCAAAATTACATATTGTATCCTTTCTACAGGACTAAAGAAATAGGAAAAGATACCGGGTTAAGTTTAACAATTAGTTATCAAGTTTAACAATTAGTTATCAAATTATTGTAGAACATCATCAGGGAAAATTAGAATGTATTTCTACTCCCGGAACAGGTACAGAATTTATCATTAAAATTCCCCTATAACAATGATAAAATATTGGAGAAAAATTATCCTATATCTAGCCCATGAGTTTGAAATTATACTTTATCCGACATGGAGAAACTACATATAGTAAAACAGGAGGTTACTGTGGAATTTTAGACCCAGAATTAACTCCCGAAGGGTTAGAAATGGCAAAACAATTTGCTCAAGCTTATAGTTCATTAAATTGGACTGCTGCCTATGTTAGTCCAATGAAAAGAACAGTTGCTACTGCAAAACCTTTATGTGATGCTGTGGGTTTAGAAATGCAGCTACGGGATGGTTTAAAAGAAATTTATTATGGAAAATGGGAAGGAGAAACCCCAGAAACAGTTAATAGTAATTATCACGATGATTATGTTCGTTGGTTAACAGATCCTGGTTGGAATTCTCCGACAGAAGGAGAAAAAGGTATAGACATTGCTCGTCGCTCTTCTCAGGTAATTCAAGAAATTTGTGACAAATACCAAACAGGCAATGTATTAGTAGTATCTCATAAAGCAACTATTAGAATCATGCTTTGTGATTTATTGGGAATTGATATTGGCAGGTATCGCGATCGCATTATGATGTTAGTTTGTGGAGTAAGTATTGTGGAAATAGGTCCTCACGGCCCATTACTACATTGTTTATCAGATCGTTGTTATCTAGACGAAAAATTACGGTCTTTAAAAGGTAGCTAGTTAGGGAGTGAGGGAGTAGGGAGTGAGGGAGTAGGGGAGTGGGGGAGTAGGGGAGTAGGGAGAATAGGAAGATTTAGTGTGGAAACAAAAGGATAGGTTTTTTCATTACCTACTTATCCAGACATGATCTGAGAATTTAATTAATTAATAATTGATAATTACCTGGTTGTTAAAACCGAGAGGTGGAAATAATAAGAGATATCCATGCACTTTTTTTTACCTTAACTGGAGTTATTACACCAAAAGGGATTAAT
>NZ_JBNHEQ010000029.1:0-26905 GCF_050016015.1 Dapis hubbardiae BLCC-M172 | reverse complement strand
GAGAGAAAAACTAGGAATGCCAAACTGTGAGGTTTGGAAGCCTGCGCCGTACCGTTAGGTCAGCGTCGGGAGGATGTCACCGTTCTAGAAATGGTAAAAAAGTTCTATCCATAGGAAGTTGAGCAACTGATTCAGTTAGAGTAAATTCTCCAGCTTCAATCCACTCTTTTAACTCTAAGGCAATTTGATGAGATAGGAAAATACTCGCTAGGGGGGCACTTCTAACAACTTTGCCCTCTATTTTTATCCGACCAGATTTGAGTTGAGCATAGCTCACTAGACCAAAAGTTGGACGCACCCGCCGAGGAATGGAAAAATCTACAACTGGCGCAACAATATCTTGGTCTTGAATGGCACAGTTAGCTACTACTTTTTCATTCAAGACAGGTAGAGGAATACCCACACCTAACATAATTGATGGACCATAATTTTTGAAATAACAACCACGCACCCATTCAGATTGCATTTGTTTGGCATCTCCAATTAAGGCTAGAGTCGCAGCAGGTCCAATAGGAGTACGATTAGAAAGACGTTTTTGTAGGGGAAAGTGCTGAGTACCTTCCCAGGTAATGTATCCAATACCACCACCCAAAAATATGCGGGTACCAATACCAATTACTTCTAAGTCTGGGTCATTGAATAATGGGGAAATAGCACCAGGATTAGAATAAACCGCATTACCTAAATTTGGCAGGAGAGGGCCAAGATAAGTAAACAGAGGGCGATCGCCACCATTTACACCAACGATAAAATTTTGATATGAATTTCGTGGGTTAAATAAATAAAACTGGTTAATTGTTTCACGGGTAATGGTCGTTTCAAAAGTACCCCGTGGATAACAATCTGTGACTTGACCAATTGCTCTGAGGTGGACAGGTTTACCTGCAATTAGGTCTTCGATTATATGGCCTCCACCTCTTTCTTTAGATTCTTCAGGATCTTCAGCTATTTGAGTTGCCCCAAGATACAAATCCACAGCCCCAAAGCCTGAGTAAGCGGGGACACCATCTAGCCAACAGGAGCGAATTTTGATGGGGGGGTCAGTATGTCCTAAGTTAATGATAGCTCCGGAGGACTCCATTGGCTCAAAGGTGCCAGTGGTAATTACATCAACTTCTTTTGCTGTTTGGGTAATACTTGTTTCAGCAATTCTGGCTTTGAGTTCTGTTATTGTACAGACAACGGCTTTTTTGTTGGAAATTTTATCGTTAATTTCAGCAATTGTTCTCATTTATTGAGGGATTAGGAAATAGGGAATAGGGAAGTAGGATAGGGAACAAGAAAAAAACATTTACTAACTCACTTGTACCACATTAATCTTGAATTTGTCGTATGATATTTCCCGATCAACTCGACTTCTTGAGGTTGAAATTGGACTGAATAAACAAGAGCGATCAGTCCGACCTAAACAATCAGATTTGATCAAGAATTATTGAGAGTTTCTGCAATTTTTGCTTGGGGTTATGTTATTTTCCATACAACAGCTTTTGTGTTGGATATTTTGTCATTAATTGCAGCAATTTTTATCATCTATTAAGGGAGTAGGATAGGAAATTTGACGTATTCTATTTCATAATAAACCCGACTTATTGAGATTAAAACTACACGGAATAAATAACACCCTTCGGTGCAGTCTAAACTATCATATTTAATCAACAATTATTCAGAGTATTATTGCAAATAAATGGTATTTTCTGAGGGACTAAGACTAATTTAAAATCTGTCTTAGTCAAGTCATAAATCAGAAGTAATAATGATTTGGCTTTTCAGGAGATACAAAACAAATAAGTGGTTTAAATCCACAGCAGTTTAATCCAAAATTTTCAGAGGTTTGTTTAGATGATTTAGAGGTTTATTCTGAATTACAGACTTCAGATGTAAGAGAATCTTCACCGAGGTTTTCTACTAATTTTTCCATTTCTGAATCAATTTTTTCTTCTACAATTTTAGTGGTTTAAATCCACAGCAGTTTAATCCAAAATTTTCAGAGGTTTGTTTAGATGATTTAGAGGTTTATTCTGAATTACAGACTTCAGATGTAAGAGAATCTTCACCGAGGTTTTCTACTAATTTTTCCATTTCTGAATCAATTTTTTCTTCTACAATTTTAGTGGTTTAAATCCACGGCAGCTTCATCCAAAATTTTAAGACGTTTGTTCAGATGATTTAGAGGTTTCTTCTGAATGCCCGACTTCAGATGTAGGAGAATATTCACCGATGTTTTCTACTAATTTGTCGATTTCTGAATCAATTTTTTTCTCTACAACTTTAGCGGTTTTAGACAGAGCATCAATATTATCTCTTTGAGGAGGAAAATTTTCAACTTGCCAGTTATCAAGAATATCTATAATTAATAACTCCTTGATCCAAACTTGACAAATAATTGTTAAAGGTAAAGCTAGTAAAAGTCCGGAAAATCCAAAAAAGCTAGCAAAAAATACTTGACCAATTAATGTAATAGCAGGTAACAAAGAAACTTTTCTGGCTATTAAGTAAGGATTTAAAATATTACTTTCAATTTGTTGAATGAGAATATAAATAAGTACAACTAAAGCAGATTTTAAAGGTGAGTATAAAAGAGCGATCGCCAATGGCGGAATCACACTTATAGTCGGTCCAATATGTGGCATTAAAGTTAGTAATCCTGCCAAAACAGCTTGAGCTGAAGCTAGAGGAATTTTTAATATAAATAAACCGATAAAACTGAGTAAAGCAATTACACTCATATTAAATAAAGAGCCAATTACCCATCCTCCCAAAGCTATTTCACAACTATCTAAAATTAAGTTAACTCTTTGCCGATAAAAAGAAGGAAATAACTTGATAAACCCTTGACGATAAGAGATTGGATCTGCCAACATCATTATGCTTAAAACGAGAGTTAGTAGTAAGCTCAGAAATATGCCAAAAGTATTACCAACAAATGCTCCGGCATTATTAATTAATTGATTAAATATTGGTTGTAGTTGAGGAATAACTTCATTAATATCAATATTTGGTAATTGTTCTCTGAGTCGATTAGGTAATTGATCTTTAAGTATATTCAGCCAATCATTTAATTTATCAATTCCGAGAGGAACAATAGTTATTAATTGTTGAAATTGCTCTGCTAAAGGCGGAACAATTACCCAGAAAAAGGTGACAATTAGTAGGATAAATAAACTGACCGAGATTAATACAGCGAGCGATCGCTTCATTCGGAAATGTTGGAGCCATCTGGATAGTTTATTCAGAGTAGTAGCAATTACCACTGCAGTAAATACTAACAATAGTAATTGACGAATTTGCCACAATATGTATATAGAAGCGAGGATGGTAAATAGACCAATCCAATTACCTAAGTTCATAGGAATTAGAGTTAAAGTATAAGTTGAAAATATATGGGTTATATTTTACCTTACTTTTGTTGTAGATTGGTTGTCTCTTTTTAAAAGATATTTTTATTATTTGCCATGAAATTTATTAGTCCTAATACCATTTCTCAAAAATTTTTCTACATTTAATTGAGTAGGGGAGTAGGGGAGTAGGGGAGTGGGGGAGAAGTAAAAATAGGGAGAATAAAAGATTAAATCGTCTCAAATCAGCAAAAAAGTAATTATCAAAAGGTAATTAATTAATAACTGAAGTCTTAATCAAGTATAGCATTACTTTTGGGAATTGGTATAAGACAGATTTTGTTTTTAAGAAAATATTTGGCTCGAATGAAATTCATTGAGAAAAGTTGTGTCTGAAAAATTTGGAAATTTTGGGAGAATTGATTTTAGATTGGGAAAGCTTAGATGATTTATCAACTGAGTTAAAACAGAGGATATGAAAGGTGATTGCTCATGGCTTAGTGACTTGGATAAATTAAGAAAATCCTCCTTTTTTAAGGATAGGAGGAATAGCTATAGTAATTCTATTTTAGTTGTAGTATTTTAGTGGTAGAGGCGAATTGCGATTTGCCCCTACAGGAGTCAGAATATAAAAGTAATCTCATCAATTTTCTGCTCCAAATCTAGCTAATAAGTCTTCACGAGATAAGCTTAGATAGAGGAAATAAAATACAAAAGTCTTGGACTAAAACAGCATTAGAAATAATTCCAGAACAATTAATGAAAAATTGAGAATATATTTAATGTTTTGATTTGAGCGATCGCTTACTCTACATTCTCAACTTGCTGCAAAAGTCGCCATCCTAATAATATTCCTATAAATATTGGGGGCATAAGTACAGCAATCAGAGCGTTAATGGCGGTGGAGGAAATAGACAGATAAGGGCCACCATATTTGATGAGTAGAGAAAGTCCCGCAGAAAGAATTAGGACTTTGAGAATGAAAATTATTTTATTGTTCATAATTTGTGATGTTAAGATAAATATTCTGTAAGAAATATAACTACTTCAAGCACAAAAAAGCAATTTTTATATTCTTTCATTATCAATTATCAATTATCCATTATGAATCATCCCGAATCGGAATTACAAGCAAAAATTCGTCAACAATTTGATGTTGTAACTTATCCCAGAGCGCCTGTTGAAAAATCTCCTAAAGATGACTATGAATCACTTTTTATTCATAATCTTGTCACACCATATTATCTCAGAAATCAAAAAGTAATAGAAACTGAAGGTAAAGTAATTTTAGATGCGGGATGTGGCAGTGGTTATAAAGCATTAGTATTAGCAGAAGCAAATCCAGGGGCAAAAATAGTCGGTATTGATATTTCCGAAAAATCTGTAGAATTAGCTCGGCAACGTCTCCAATATCATGGTTTTGATAATGCTGAATTTCATGTTTTTCCCATAGAAGAATTGCCAAGTTTAGGTTTAGAATTTGACTATATTAATAATGATGAAGTTCTATATTTATTGCCAGATATAGTTGCTGGTTTGCAGGCAATGAAATCTGTTTTAAAGCCGGATGGAATTATCAGAACAAATCTCCATAGTTCCCTCCAACGTCATTATTATTTTCGGGTACAGGAAATGTTCCAAATGATGGGATTAATGAATGAAAATCCTGGAGAAATGGAGATGGAAATTGCACGAGAAACTTTGGATGCTTTGAAAGATTCAATTATTCTTAAACGACAAATTTGGAATGCAGAAAAGGCAAAATCTGAAGAATGGATACAGATGAATTATTTGTTTTTGGGAGATAAAGGTTATACCATTCCCGAAGTTTTTGCTGCTTTGAAAAGTGCGGATTTAGAATTTATTAATATGGTGAAATGGCGACAGTGGGAAATTTTAGATTTGTTTAAAAATCAAGATGATTTGCCAGCTTTTTTAGGCATGAGTTTGCCAGAAATTTCTGTGGAGGAACGACTGCATTTATTTGAACTTTTACAACCCATGCACCGTTTATTGGACTTTTGGTGTGGTCATCCTCAACAAAGTCAATCTTTTGTGCCAGTTTCTGAATGGACCGACTCTGACTGGCAAAAGGCCAAGGTACAACTCCATCCTCAGTTGCGAAATTCTCAAGCTAGGGAGGATTTGATTGATTGTATCAATAACCATAAACCTTTTGAGATTAGTAATTATGTGAAGTTGCCCACTTTATCACCTATTCATATAGATAGTAGTATTGCTGTTTGTCTTTTGCCTCTGTGGGATGGGGTTTGTACTGTAGAATCTTTGGTAGAACGGTTAGTCAAGATTAGGCCATTAGACCCGATTACTTTAGAAGCGGTGAGCAAGGATAGGTGTTGGGAGGAAGTTAAGGAATTGTTTGATACTCTAGATCCTTTTCTTTATGTGCTCTTGGAGCGTTAGATCCCCCCAACCCCCCTTGATAAGGGGGGCTTTAAGTTTCCCCCCTTCTTAAGGGGGGACTAAGGGGGGATCGAATTTATTTTGGACTCCATTTCGGTCTCAATGACTACCTCTAAATGTCATTGCGAGGAACGAAGCAATCCCATTATTTAAGTAGATGGGCAGCAATTTTATCAGCATAGAGTAGTAGTTAGTAGGTTGGGTAGAACGATAGTGAAACCCAACAAACCTTTATTAGTGTTGGGTTACCCTGACGGGAAGCAAGTTTCGTCCCTCAACCCAACCTACTTTTGTCATGTCATTGCGAGGAACGAAGCAATCCCATTATTTAAGTAGATGGGCGACAATTTTATTGCAGAGTGATTGGACAGCTTAGAGTAATAGTTAGTAGGTTGGGTAGAACGATAGTGAAACCCAACAAACCTTTATTAGTGTTGGGTTTCGTCCCTCAACCCAACCTACTAATTATTAGCAAGATTATAGGAGTCGTGACAATGCCCAAGAGTATTAGTTACCATACCGAATTAATTGAATCTTTAAAAGAACCTTCAGAAGCAGCAGTTTATCTTGAGGTTGTGTTAGAGGAAGGTGATCCAAAAATGATAAAAAAAGCTTTTTCTAATGTGATAGAGGCCAGAGGTGGATTTAATTTTATTTCTGATGATATTTATGAAAACCTGACAATATTTGACAAAAAACTTAAAGAAACCGGTGAAATAGAATTTAGTCTTTTGCGGAGATTACTAGAATCTTTGGGCTTGAAAGTTGGGGTGATGGTGAGACCTAGTTAAGAGAAAAAAGCGATCGCTCCAAGTCCTTGTTTGTAGTTTTGCTCTAGCCCAAAGATAATTAAGGGGCAAGAGCAAAACCGCTTTAAGCCCTGGCCTCATCATCGAAATGTCATTGCGAGGGGGCCGGCGGAAAGTAATTATGTTTGTTGACCCAATAATTTGCGCCCCCGTGGCAATCTTTAGGATAGATAGTCCATTTAAGAGATTGCTTCGGCTAGAAAATGCTTTTCCCAAAAATTTAATTTGTTAAGCCCTCGCCTCGCAATGACAAACCACGCTTTCTTTATACTCTCTACCTCTTTAAGCCCTGGTCTCACAATGGAAATGTCATTGCGAGGGGGCCTGAGAAAGTAATTATGTTGATTGACCCAATAATTTGCGCCCCCGTGGCAATCTTTAGGATAGATAGTCCATTCAAGAGATTGCTTCGGCTAGAAAATGGTTTCCCCAAAAGTTTAATTTGTTAAGTCCTCGCCTCGCAATGACAAACCTGGCTTTCTTTATACTCTCTACCTCTTTAAGCCCTGGCCTCATCATCGAAATGTCATTGCGAGGGGGCCGGCGGAAAGTAATTATGTTTGTTGACCCAATAATTTGCGCCCCCGTGGCAATCTTTAGGATAGATAGTCCATTCAAGAGATTGCTTCGGCTAGAAAATGGTTTCCCCAAAAGTTTAATTTGTTAAGTCCTCGCCTCGCAATGACAAACCTGGCTTTCTTTATACTCTCTACCTCTTTAAGCCCTGGCCTCATCATCGAAATGTCATTGCGAGGGGGCCGGCGGAAAGTAATTATGTTTGTTGACCCAATAATTTGCGCCCCCGTGGCAATCTTTAGGATAGATAGTCCATTCAAGAGATTGCTTCGGCTAGAAAATGGTTTCCCCAAAAGTTTAATTTGTTAAGTCTTCGCCTCGCAATGACAAACCTAGCTTTCTTGATACTCTCTTGGTAAGTTGGCTTTTATATAGAATCCGGTTGAACAATAGTCATTGCGACGATAGGAAGCAATCTCATAAGTCCCACGAGATTGCTTCCTTCCACTCCGTTCCAGTCGCAATGACTAGCCCTAAACGTCATTGCGAGGAACGTTTGCGTAGCATTCCGTAGGAAAGCAATCCCATAAAAAAAAATTTCCTGGCAGATGATATGAAATTTTGGCAAGGTGGGTAAGTTAGATTCATGGGATAAAAATTATTGGTCCAATTCTTATAGGAGAAAAAATGAAAACTGAATTTAAGGCTAAGTTCTTACAGCACGTTGCTAAGAAGAGAAAAGAAGAGGGTTTTACCCTGATTGAATTGTTGGTGGTTATCATTATTATTGGAATTTTGTCTGCTATTGCGTTGCCTTCTTTCTTAAACCAAGCAAACAAAGCGAAGCAGTCTGAAGCGAAGCAGTATTTGGCTTCTATAAATAAAGGCCAGCAAGCTTATTATGCAGAAACTGGTAATTTTGTCACACAAATGGCAGACGTAGGAGACCTGGGTTTAGGTATCAAAAGTTCAACTAACAACTATACTTACGAACTCGATACTGCCACAGTTGCAACACAAGCTGGAGCAAAGGCTTGGACAGAATTTGCTGCGAATGGTTTGAAACCTTATGCAAGTTTAGTATATTTAACACAAGCTTCTGAGGCTTTGACTTCCCAAACAATTATCTGTGAAGGTGATGTAGCATCAACAAATCCAGCAACAGCCAGTGCAGTGCCAGCAGATGCTGCTGACTGTAAAGGTGTAACTGGGTACAAAACAGCTCTATAACCTTAGTCTTTAAGCCCAAAAACTTAAGGGTAGCGCGATTTGCGCTACCTATTATTTTTGTCAATAGATTATTAACCTATTTTCTAATGATTAATGATGAATTACCTAATGGTTGGCAAGAACAAGCAAATCAATGTTTAGTGAACAGCAATTATACCAAAGCTATTAACCTTTATGAAAAAGCCATAGCTGCAAATCCACAGAATAAGTCATACTATTGGCAATTGGGATTAATGTTACTGTTGGAAGGGCAAGAAGAGGAAGCACAGACAACTTGGCTATTAGGTATGGCGGATGGAGAAGCAGAAGAAGTTGAGCTATGGACAGAAGAATTATTAGAAGTATTGGCAACAGAAGCAAATAGACAACTAGCAACACAGAATGGCTCTGTCGCTTGGGTTATCAGACAACACATTAGAGAAATTCACCCCACTGATATTAATAATTTATTACAGTTAATTGATTTGTCTGTCGCTCTCAAAAACTATACAGGAGAACAACTAAGGGAGTATGAAATTATTGCACTATTAGAAAATAATACAACTATAGAAGTTGACCAAAATTTATTGCTGCATATATTAAAAAAGCTCTTAGTTTATGACCCGAAAAGTTTATCATCCATAGAATTTGCCTCAGTTGCTATTCCTAGAATAGAAGCTCGGAATACACTTGTAAACTCTCTAATTCCACCTATATATCAAATTGCATATTCTTTCGCAGCAGTGGGAGTTGCTAGAAAATATGCAGAATTGTTATTAGATGTCGCTCCAGAGAATCGAGAGTTATTAAGAACTATGGCACAGTTTTGTGTGGAATTAACTGATTATGATTTGGGATTAGAATATGCAGAAAAATCCTATTCCTTATCTAAAGATATACATGAAAAGGCGATCGCTCATCTCCAAATTTGCCGAGCGTTGATAACATCAAGAGGATGCGATCAAAAAGTTAAGGAAACATTAGAGCAGCAAGAATCTCTACTCCAATCTCTGGCAGCAGAAGCTCCACAAGACTTAGGTGGAGTTGCCACGCGTTTTTATAATATGGGTTTTTTCTTCCCTTATGCTAGAGACTGCTCAGAAAGAAATCTCAAAATTCGTACTCAGGTAGCACAGCTTTGTCAAGTAAATTTAGAAAAAGCTTGTCAAGAGGAAATAAGTAAATACCATCAGAAGTTAGACCAAAGAAAGAAGATAGATTCAAAAACAAAGCCTTTGAGGATAGGATATTTATCCCACTGTTTGAGAAGACATTCTGTAGGATGGATTGCTCGTTGGTTATTTACATATCATAATCAAGACAAATATGAAATTTATTTGTATCTCCTAGCAGCAGAACACCGTAATGATTCTTTGCAAGACTGGTATATTAATCAAGTTACTAAAGCTCGTGTTTATAGTATTGTCAATACAGAAGTAGCAGAAGATATTTATGAGGATGAAATTGACATTTTAATAGATTTAGATAGTATAACATTAGTTAATAGTTGTTCAATTATGGCAGTAAAGGTGGCTCCTATTCAAGCAACATGGTTAGGTTGGGATGCTTCAGGAATACCAACTATTGATTACTATATTGCCGATCCTTATGTTTTGCCAGAAAATGCTCAAGATTATTACCCCCATAAAATTTGGCGACTACCTCAAACTTATGTTGCTGTAGATGGTTTTGAAGTAAACATACCCAGTCTGAAACGGGAAGATTTAGGTATTCCCAGTGATGCTGTGGTTTATTTTACTGCTCAGAGAGGTTTCAAGTGCAACCCCGATACTGCCAGACTGCAAATGAAAATCCTCAAGGAAGTTCCCAATAGTTACTTCTTGTTTAAAAAATTTGGTGAGTCAGACATTTTATCGGAATTGCTGATAGATATTGCTGAGTCAGAGGGTATTAGTAGCGATCGCCTCATTCCGATAGAAGAAGTAGCTCGAGAAGAAATTCACCGCGCTAACTTAGGTATTGCAGATATTGTTTTAGATACTTATCCCTACAACGGTGCAACAACAACATTAGAAACTCTCTGGATGTGCATCCCCATGGTAACACGGGTAGGTCAACAATTCGCAGCCCGCAATAGCTACACCATGATGATGAATGCTGGCATCACTGAAGGTATTGCTTGGAGTGATGAGGAATATGTGGAGTGGGGAATTAGATTAGGGAAAGATGAAAAATTACGTCAGGAGATATCTTGGAAGTTGAGAAAGTCGAGGCAAACTGCTCCGTTGTGGAATGCCAAACAATTTACTCGCGAAATGGAAAAAGCTTACGAGCAAATGTGGCAGAGGTATGTTGAGGATGATAATTGAGATTGCTTCGGCTATGTTAATTGTTTCCCCTGGAGGTTAAATGGTTGTATTACCGCCTCGCAATGACAGTGATATTTGAATTGTCATTGCGAGGGGGGGATGGTTTGTCAGGCTGTTGGTTGAGTTCATTATTCTCCCCCGAAGCAATCTCATCAGCAGGATGATAATTGAGATTGCTTCGGCTATGTTAATTGTTTTCCCTGGAGGTTAGGTTTTCTTACCGCCTCGCAATGACAGGGATGTTTGAATTGTCATAGGGAAGGGGGATAGTTTGTAAGGCTTTTAGTTGAGTTAATTATCCCCCCCGAAGCAATCTCATCAGCAGGATGAATGCTATAAAGATTGCTTCGACTATGTTAATGCTTTCCCCAGGAGGTTAACTGGTTTAATTCGCCTCGCAATGACAACAAGAGTTTTATTACTTACAGCGCTTTTTAAATTGATGAACCACATCGCCATAACCATAACCCAGGACGTTGCATAACAAAATGGGGTGAACGATCGCCCTCCTCTGACTAATTCTACTAATATTAGTGAGAGTCTCACGAGTCTAGAAAAAAATAGGCGATCGCATTCTCCTTCTCTACTGTTAATGTCTTTAGTTAATAGTTACAAAGCATCTTCCAATTTAGTTTGTATTAAACTTAGGTATCTACTATAATTAATTAGTTTCTACTAGCATTCATGCTGGTATTAAGAGTATAAAAAATCTTATATGATGTTATAACGTTTCACGGAATTCAGAAGTCGTAGGGGCGAATGGCCATTCGCCCCTACAAAAGTCAAAAGTAAGATTTTTTGGGCTACAAAACCTTGACCATAAAGTAATTTCAGGAAATTATTCAAAATTATTGTGAGTTGTGACATAGCTCCAAAAAAAAGTTAAAATTATCAGGGTAATTAATAGTAGGAATGATAAGTAAATCATTCCTACTTTTTAAGTTTACTATATACTAAAAGTTCTTGAATACTCGCTTCAATCTGAGTAATATCTGAAACGAATCTACAAAAAGGAATATCGTAACTCCAAGTCTCATAAAAGGATTGATTCTTGTGATAAGAATTTGGTAAAAATATATGAGGTATATTCAAAAGCACACAGAGAATATGCCCATGCAAACGATTGGTAATAATCAAACGATACTTTTGAAACTGATAAATTCCACTATGGAGAAAACTTAAAGAAAGACGGTGCAGAGATGGATTATCCAGAGAATTAAAATCAATATTTTCTGTAGCAGTTTTCAGCCATATTCGTCTATCTATTAATTCTTGAGGAGTTGCTAAACCCCGTTGCCAAACCTCTCGATAAAGTTGAGCGAATATTTGTCTAAATCGAGAATTAGTATTTCCCAGAGTCCATTGTTGATTATAAGAAACCCAATCAGCAACTACGAAATTAGAAATTCCCATTGATTTTGGTAAAAAACTTTGATTTAATTCTTTATCTGTTCTGTTAAGATACAAAATAGAATTTTCAGGATTTCTAGGAACAGAAAAACAAGGCATTTCTGCCATTTGAAAAGCCAGATCGGGAGCCAGAATAACTCGACAGTTATCAAAATGTTTGATAGCCAAATCATAACTGTAGCGATCGCGCGCGCATAAAGTTAAATTAGGATGAGAATTAAAAACTTTTGCCGACTTTTCCAAATAACTTTTATTCTGAAAATAAATAGTTTGTGGCATTACAATAATCTGGCGATGATGATTTTTAGATATCACATCTTCACGAAACTTTTGCTGTTTATACCAGACATCTCCTAGATTTCCTCCACCATGCAAAATAATCGGAGAATTACCAATTTTTTCATCCATCTCAGCTTGAGAAAAACTTTCTAAACTGGAGGCATAAGCTATTTTTGTTTTCAGTACATTAGTTAAATAAAAGACAGTTCCCAACCAAATTAGATGGTCTCCAATATTGATATGACGAGGATATTGTAATAAAGCACATTTTTCAAAATTTCCCAGGTTTTTGAGAGATTCATGCAAAGTTTGTTTAATAGCAAAACCATGAGAATGCTTAATGGTTTGATTGGTAGACATATCAGTTTGTAACAACATTAGTTCAACCTATATATTGGTAGTTGTAATCTAAAAATAAAGTATTTTTAAGCACTATAAATTTAGTTTTCAGATTAAAACCCTGTTCTATGTACTTTCCTTAGAGGTTCGGCAAAAATTATTTTTTGATTCTTCAATATAGACAATGCTAATTTGATAATATTTTTTCTGGAGTTTTTCATATATTGCCAGAAATTATTTATGGGGCTGTAAAAAATAGCCAATAATAGATTTAGTTCACCAATAGCAATAATATCAGTCTGCAAAACCGAGTGATATTTTAGCAAATGAACAATGATTTTTTTCAAATCATTAATTAGATGAAATGGCATTAGTAATAGCTTTTGCCATTGAGAGTAATTTAACATTCTGGTTTGATATCGAGTTAAACCATTTGAGTGAAAAAACTTAATTAAATAATCCTTTTCCAGACGATGTTTAGATATTTTGTGTTCAATTTCCATTTCTGGAATCAACCAAATTTCCCAACCATTATTTCTGATATGTGATAGCATTTCCAAATCTTCTGCAGTCTGTGGAAGACAAACAGTTTCAGGAACACTTTTTAACCAAGCTTGTTTACGAATAACTATTCCTGCACCGGCAGGGTAAAGTCGTTTATAAACACAGTTATATTTTTCGTTGTAACAAAATGCTTCTTTTGCTTTTTTCAGAGCAAAAAAGCTGGCTACCGTACGAAAAAAACTGTAGAAAATCGTAACAGCTTTTATCTTGATATTGGATTAACCAATATAGGCGCTCTCGGCACAGCTCACTATTCCCATCCTACGGAATGCTACGCAAACAACAGTAAATGCTCCTGGGAATTTCTTATCTTAAATTTGAAGACTGCCATTGATATCCGCATTAATCACTTTACCTGTTGCACTCAAAAATAAACCACGTTTGACTCGCTTGCCTACATAGTTTTCATGGCATATTGGTTTTTCTAGGTCAATAGCAGATGTTTTACTGGTATAACTTTCTTCAGTTTCAATAACTTTGATACCAACCAGTTGACATTTATAAGTTATCTGTTGAATTAGCTTATAGTGCGGTATTTGGGTAAAGTTTTGATTGTTTTTTTTACCGATGTTTGCACCTTGTTTCCAGTTATCATTTTTGCCTATGACTACAGTACCAATATTATTTCTGGTTAAATACTCAACTACTAATTTACTGGTGTTATGCAGATAATTCTCCACAAAACGATTTCGGTTATAGGTTAACGCTTCAATCTTACGGCTAGTTTTTTTCTGGCCTGATAACGCACTTTGGTACTTAGCTTTACGCTTGTTATATAATTGATTGACACTTTTTAGTGGCTTCCCGTTAATCAGCATAGGTTTAACACCAGGCTTATTTGTAGATAGAGCAACTAATCTGTCAATTCCTAAATCAATTCCGGCTACATATGTAGACTCTATCCGTTGTTGTTCAGTTTTTTCATACACAACTTCAATTACATAGCAGCCAGTTGCAGGTACTATCCTCACTTCAACTACAGACTCAACCACTACAGGTATTTTGATATCACTCATTGATAAGTGACAAATACCCTTTTTTAAACTTGCTCTATAGACTGATTCCTTTGAATATATAACTACATTTCTACCTTTGGTTTTGTCCTTATATTTGGGTATTTTGGGCTTACCCAAAAACTTCCCTGGATGTTTTGACGATTCTTTTATAGCCTGAAAATAACCACGCCAAGTTGCAATCAAGCATTTGATTATTTGTTTTGATACTTTAGTTGGTAATGCTCTGTAAGCATCGCTATCTTTGGTGGCGTGGTACAGTTTAGTTAAATCCAGACTATAACCAGTACAGAAAAAATGCTGACGACAATAATAATTAGCCAAATTATACAAGTTTTTAGACTTAAAAGCTAATTCATCACAAACTCGCCAAAAGTTATGTGTTCGGTTAATAATATGTCTATCAACAAGTCGCATTCACTCGCTATTGCGTGATAATTTATTGTTACTTATTTAATATTACAACAATGAGTGTAAATTTTACAACTATTTTCTACGGTTTAAGTTTAACAGTTAATCACCCCTACTTCCTACTTCTGCAACAAGGGTGTTGGGCTATAACATTTTTTAATCAAATTGATAACTATTCTTATCTCTTCGCTCTTATGGCCATGATGTTTCATGGAGAGGTAATTAGTAACTTCAGATCGATGGAATTTTAATGCTTATGAAGTAAAACAAATACTTTATACACAACTTTTCAGTAAAAATACAGAAGAAACTCCACAACTTGACTGAAAATATTCACAAAAACTTTACTTGATTTAGCTGAATCTTGACAAAAACTTTACCCAATATCAAAAATTATTGTTTATGATAGAGGTATGAATATTGACAAGGCTTTTTGATAATCAAGCGATCGCCTAACTATGGTTGATTTGCGATTTAATCTAATAAAGCCACAAGACAATATTTCATCAAACTTTTCTGAATCACCTAAAACATTACTTGAAGAAAAACAACAATGGCTAAGATACACACAAACCAGAAACTCACAGCTACAACTACAGCTTGCCCTACTATCAATACCAATACAAGTAATGCCAAAACAAGCACTATTAAATACGATTTTGAGGTGTCTCCTTATCGAGGAGAATTAACAGAGAAAAACTATTACGGTTCCTTCAGTTGCAATTGCTCGGAATTAACTGGAAAGGGTGTAGAGTTCATCAAAGTGGATAACTTTGACTTGAGATTTTTGGGTATTGACTATGGCAAAACTGATTTATTATTTGCAGAAGCCGTATTTAGGGACGGTGATTTCCTGGGATTAACTGCTAGTGGGGCAGATTTCTCTTTTATCTGTGGATTTTTCGAGTTGTCTGAGGCATCTTTTGCTTACAATATTAACTCCAGTTTTGGGGCAGCAAATGTGACATTCTCTTTAAGGCAAGTTACTGATGATAACTTTGCAACAGTCTTTGCTCCTGAACCTAGTGTTCTGATGAAAGTTTTAGTATGACTTATATCTACAAAAGCTTGAGTAGAAAATCGCAGCCAGAGGTTTCAACCTCTGGCTGAAAAATAACTTACCGAATAATTAATAATTAATAATTATTAATTATTAATTATTCAGCTTTATTAGCTTCCCCTTTCAAGGGGAAAAAGTGCTCTTGAATTTCCTTATATTCTATTCAATCTAAGAGGGTAAAATCATAGATGATTATCCATCCTAGTGCGTAAGTCCTGTTAATATTATCTGCTGTGAAATTGTGCGCAATAAAGAACGGCGCTCGGAGAGAAGTTCAACAATTATTTTGCAAAAAAGGATTAGCTAAAAAGAATTGTTTGATATAGTTTTTGACTCAAACCCTACAGGATCATTACTAGACCAATTCATATTATTAGTAACAATATATTATATTCTGTGCTGTTAAATAGTAATTCCTATACTGGTCAGGCACAAAATTCTAGGTTTTAGATAAGAGACAACAAACAACAGGGAATAAAGATAAAAGTTTATCTCATGCTTACTGAGAAACGCTATAACAGGTTAATTATTCAATATACATAAAGAATATCTTAACTCAGAAGCATAAACATAGTATTATATCATATTCTGTTAAACAATGGAAAGTGAAAAATTACTTGACGTAGTAGACCGACACATCGAATACCATTTATCAAAAATCTTGCTATATTTGATTGGGTTGGGGAGGCACATTGCATGCAACGTCCATAAGGGAATATGGGAGGTGGGAGGAGAGTAAAGGTAGTGAGAATCTATACTAACCCTCCTAATAATTGTCAAAAACAGACAAAAAATCTTGGTAACTATTTGACTTTTGAAGTATAGCCGAAGTGGATGAGGGCGGGTTTATATAAATCTTAGGGTAAGCATGAAAATTTCCACTAAAACCTACCCCTACTATTGCACCATTTAAGGTGTGTCAGTCTACTAATTATCTAATCCAAAAAATACCTGCAATAGCTACTAAAGATTTGTACTAAACATCAGAAATTATGTTGCCAACTGACTTACTTTCTCATCGTCAAACCGGAGAAACAATTATTCCTCAAAAGCTTAAAATAGATGCTAAAAATTTAAGCATTGCTACAGAAATGATTAATTGTTTTCAAGAAAAATTGGGGAAAACTCAAGGAGAACTAGATAAATGTTTACAAAAAATAGAAGGAGATGACCCTAACTATCGTCTTAAACGAGGATTAGCACATATCCTCAGAGGCAGTTTTTCTACCTTTGAAATTATCAGTCCTCTTGAACCGATAGAATTAAGAAATCGTGTTTTTGCTGTTGCAGCAGAAGTTATTCCTAGTGTCAAATCAACAGAATTAACTTTAGAAAATTTAGCAACTAAATTAAGTCAGGAATTAAACCGAGAAGTTGTACCTGATGAAATTAAAAAAGGTCTCTATGCAGACTTACAAGAAAATCGAATTTTGACTCAATTTGATGCCCCTACACCAGAAGCATTATTACATAGATATAATCTTTCTCAAGTTCAAGGTATTTTTTATAAAGCTAGTCATATAGAATTAAATGCTCATCGCAACGATCCAGGAGAATATAAACTGTTATTTAGGTATGTAAAATTATTTCAATTAATGACTTATATTGAAGGAGATGCTGACCAAGGTTTTACCCTGACAATAGACGGTCCCTATAGTTTATTTAAACCTAGCACTCGTTATGGTTTAGCATTAGCAAAAATGTTGCCTGCATTATTACACGTTACTAAATGGAGTTTACACGCAACTTTACAAAATCGTGACCCCTATAGTGGGGCTTGGAAAACAGGGAGATTTAGTCTTAATTCTGATTGCGATTTAGTTAGTCATTATCCCCCAGGAAAGCCTTATGATAGTATGTTAGAAGCATCATTTGCAGAACGTTGGGCTAAGTTAAAAACTGAGTGGAAATTAGAAAGAGAAGTTGATTTAATTCCCATTCCTGGTAGTGTGATGATTCCTGATTTTCGACTGGTTCATCCTAATGGAGAATCATATTTATTAGAAATAATTGGATATTGGCGACCAGAATATTTAAAAAAGAAATTTGCTCAGGTGCGAAGTGCTGAATGTGATAATTTAATATTGGCTGTTTCTGAACGATTAAATTTAGAAAAAGCGGGTGTAAAAATTAAAGATGTGCCAGTACCTATTGTGTGGTTTAAGGATAAGTTATTACCTAAGTCGGTGTTAGAAATTTTAAATTCTATTTAGTAGATCATAATAGTATTTTGGTTCAGTTAAGGTATCCACTCGATAGATTGGGTAGGCAATGATTATAGGTGATCAGACGAAACAAGGAATCAAGTTATAGGCTCAATCACAGGTTTTCCCCAAGCCTTATAACGGGGTTGTTCCTGTTGGTGAGATAATGCCTGAAAAATTACCATTATTTCTAAATCTGTATCTTTCGTTTCTGGTGGCATTTTCACTTTTAATATCCCATCAGAATCTATATGAGCTTTTAATTGAATACTCTGCACAATTAACCTCCTATTCTTTGGTCTGAAAACCATGGATTTTTTCTGTTAAGCTATCCAGTTCAATTACAGAAATATTTTCTGCTTTGAGTTGAGCTTTTACTTCCTCATTCTCATGTTCTAATTTAATCCAACCTTGCAACTGAGGAATTAAAGCTGACCATTGTATTTGACTCAATTCCCCAACTAAAATAATTTCTGGTCCCTCATCTACCTCTAATTCTTCCTCCATTAACAAATTCATCGCTACGCTAGATAAAATTAAATCTGCATCTTCAGCAGTAATATTGCTGTTATCTACCAAGAGAGTCATCTTACTCCTCTCTGGATGAGTCACCAGACTTTTGATTACTTCTTGTAATTCTAATCCTACCGTTTCTTCTGGTTGCGACCAGTCTGGGAATATAATTAAATTAATTTCCTTGAGATTTAAACATTGTAAAGTTGCTTTCATTAAAGCAGCACTCATAATATCTGCCATTTTATCCCAAGAGAATTTCTTCACTTGTTCTAAACCAGCAGCAATTAAAGAATTACGCACTTTTGGCTTTTGGACTTCACACAGAGCATCTGTCAAACCATCAACATCTTTAGCATCAACATATATAGCAGCTTCCCCCGCAGCTTCAGGAATAGAAGCATTGGCACAAGTAATCACCGGGCAACCACAGGCCAATGCTTCGGCGACAGGCATTCCAAAACCTTCGTATAAAGAAGGATAAACTAAAGCCACCGCACCTGAATAAGCGACTTTCAATTCCTCATCGCTAAGTATCAGTGAATGTACGATACTACCAGCAGCATATTCTCTGTATTCGTTGGCTAGGGTGACACCGCTCCCTGTACAGACTATTTCAAAACCTTGTTTGCTGTGGAGTTGGGCGAAAGCTCGGAAAAATAAAATCGCGTTTTTATAGTTACCACCAGCACCTACCAAAAGAAAATAAGGTCTGCTGATGCCGTATTTATGTTTAAACGCGCTTATTTCTATTGTTGTAGCTGGAGTAAAAGTGGAGGCAACACCGCAATGAGCTACAGTCACTTCATCTGGTGTAATATCTGGGAAAAACTTAACTAGATCGTGGGCGGTGCTTTCTGATATAGAGATGTAGGAAGAGGCATGACTAATAGCGTGATGTTTTTCTCGCCACATAGGTTCGTTGAAATTTGCCCCCAATACTTCCGGAATCATATCATAAGCCATAAATACTGAAGGTGTTGAGATGGGAGTTGTGTAGTAAGTAGAGATGAATAAATCTGCACCCTCTTCATCGCAGACTTGCTGGAGCATTTGCTTGTCAGCATCGGTGTTGTTGTAGCTGTATGCTGGAACTGTACGATACCGAATGCCTGGTATTTTAGGGGTGGTGTTAACGCGATTAACTACAACTATATGTTTAGCAAAC
Organism: Dapis hubbardiae BLCC-M172; assembly: GCF_050016015.1. NCBI lineage: Bacteria > Bacillati > Cyanobacteriota > Cyanophyceae > Oscillatoriales > Microcoleaceae > Dapis > Dapis hubbardiae. Next base: position 7,321 of record NZ_JBNHEQ010000029.1, on the reverse strand, counting down.
CCACTTGTTGCCCACTCCTCTATTAGCGACTTCCATACTCTGGCAATACCCGTGCTATAAAGCTGGAAAAATACTCCATCTATAATAATTTTGGGAGATAATGAGTAATACTTTTGGATAAAAATTTGTCGGTTACGAGCGTGCAAAGCTAGTTGATCGATTCGCCCATCTCGACCTGTAGTATTTGTCAGATGAAGGATATAGTTTTTTATATCAGGAACAGGTGTAGCTAAATAGCCAGCTAGTTTAGCTCTATGACACAAGTCTACGTCATCCCAGTAACCTAACCCATAGTCTTCAGACCACCCTCCAATTCCTTGCAATAAAGATTTTTTTATGCACAATGCCCAACCTTCCACATATAATTCACCTAGTTCATTTTCTGCGTAACCTGGACCTGCTAAACCTTCTCCTGCTAGTTTGCATAGGTATTCTACAGATGGTTTGAAAATTTCTACGTCATTATTCAAGTGCAGAATATAATCTCCTGTGGCTATCTCAATACCTTGGTTGTTTGCTGCAGCAAATCCCAGATTTTTTTCATTTTGAATAAGTTTTATATCATATTTTTGACAAAACTCTTTTAAAGCTTGCTTTGTTTTTAAACCACTACCATTATCAATAAAAATTATTTCACTTTCTTGAAGATTTCTTATATTGCTTTCCCATAGTTCTAATAGCTCTCCATGATCCCACCAAGGAACAACTACACTAGCATTATATTTTTTATTAAATTTGTTGGCTTTATTGCTATCTTCAGGACGATAAGTACCTACAAAAAGAATCTGATTTGCAAATAACTCTCTAAAAGTTTCGTATGAAACTTCTTTTATAATTAGGTTTCCTAAACGGATATCCTGAGTTTGACCTTGATGTAGTTGATAAAATTGTTGTCCTCCCAAATAAGTCACTGACTCACACAGAACCTGAGCTTGTTTAAGAAGCGAAATAAATTCTTTTTTAGTAAAAAATCGTAAGTGTGTTTGATCAAGAATACCTTCAGTTTGATATGTCCAAGAACCTTCTTCAGCTAAGTTTTTGATTAGTGGTAAGTTGCGAATATTAGGAATACTGGCTATTACTTTTCCTTGAGGCTTTAGAAACTCACAGTATTCGCTCATCAACTTCCAAGGATCAATAAGATGTTCTAGAATATCTGCAAAGATAATACAATCAAATTCTCCGTTTTCAAATGGAGGATCGAACTTTTCTATATCTGTTTGATAAGCCGCATCAAGATTATATTGTGCGTGATAAACAGCTTCCTCATTTAGCTCTATTCCTACAACAAAACGTCTTTTATCTTGTTGTTTTAAGGCTTGACCTAAAACTCCTGCCCCACAACCGACGTCTAAAATTTTTAGCGCATCTGATGGCACAACTGATACTATTTCTTGACGTAGATGACGATAATATTGTGGTAGTTCATTAAAGGGTGTCATAAACAATTTAACCTTCTGTTTTTGTATAAATCAAAAATTACTGGATCATCTAGTTTAAATAAAATTACAGCAAAACATATAAATTACCTTTAGGCTATCACTATTATTAATCAAGGATATCCAAGCTGATGTATCTACAAAAACTTTCTGGGAATTAATCATCATGCTTTGGTGTACCATACAAATAATAATCGTGTTGGTTTGCTAAATCAGTTATTCCTGTTTCCATCTGACAACTTTCTATAACAGAGAATAATCTATCCCACTCAGCTTTATTTTTTTCTTCTGACAAACCTTCTGTTTTAGAACTCGTAGGTACATCTAGAAATGTAATAATAACTGGGTAATCTTCTGGATAAGAAACAGGTTCACTGGGATGAACCAGACCATCTTTAAAAACACCTTTTATTGACTGCATCATAAAACCACCTAACAATAAATATTAATTATTCCATAATCAATAGCTTTTTCTGAACATGATACAAAATATAACGAATCAGATTGGTCTTTTTCAGAAATAATGAAATTATCTTAAAAATAACTAACTAAATCTCAGAAAATTGATAATATTAATCCTTTGATTTAACCTCCAACCTTACCTGCTCCAAGACCACTTTATAATCCTCCCTGTGATATACTCCCAACACTGAGCTAGCTACAGTGTGAGCTTCTCCTTCCCTTACGAGAATTCGCGTTTTTGAGTAAGCCGATATCCAAGCCTACTTTTTTAATTAATATTGCAGAGTTCCAATCTCTAGGCAAAAATGTTCCACAATTAGAACAAATGTTCCATCTATCGCTTAAATCTTTAGGAACTTTTGCTAAACAATTAGAACAATGCTGAGACGTTCCGGCAGGGTTGACTTTGATGACTTTCTTACCAGCTTTCGCAGCTTTATAAGGAAGTATTTCATTTAAAAATCCACTGATGCCAGCATCAGCAAATGATTTATTTAATCCAGATTTAGAAGACTGATTATTAGGCAAGTAATTACCATTTTCATCTTGTTTCGGCTTATTGCGTCTCATCATATTTGCTACTTTTAAATCCTCTACAAATATGACATCTGCTTTATCTACTAATTTATCTGCTACTTCAAAATGGAACTGTTTACGCTGTCTAGCAATCTTCTGATGTAGTTTAGCTAATTGTTGATTTAATTTTCTCCTAGCCTTAGAACCTTTAGGTCGAGCTTGTTGTTTTTGCTGAAGTTTAACTAACTTTTCTTCAGATTGACGATAAAACTTTGGGGGATTAATCATTGCTCCATCTGAACAAGCTACAAAATATTCTAGTCCTGCATCTATACCTATACTATTTTTTTCTGTTGGTTTAATATCAAGAGTTGGTACATCAGGAACAGACTTATCTTCCAAAGTTAAAGTAACATAATATCCATCAGCTTTTTTAGTAATAGATGCTCTTTTTATCTTAAACCCATCTGGAATTGGTCTATGATAAATAAACTTAATTAATCCTAACTTTGGTAGCTGTATTTTATTACCTTGAATACAATCTGGTTTAACTTCTTGATATGCAAAAGTCCGATAACGGTTTTGACTTTTAAATCTAGGTTTCCCACTTCTTTTGCCGTTAGCATCTCCTTTAATAAATCTCTTAAAAGCTAAGTCAACCCGCTTAACCATCTCTTGTAGAACATGAGCATGAATATCTTGATACCAAGGTCTATCCTTTTTAAGTTGTACTAAACTCCGCTTTTGACCATAATATTCAGGTTGCTCTCTTGGTTCTGGAATACTTGTTATCAAAGGACAAGCATTAATAGGGCAGCGATTATTTTGCCACCAATCAAACCTATCTGCTAACAAATAATTATACTGATATCGCAACATATCTAACCATTTGGACATTCGTTGCTTTTGTTGATTATTTGGCAAAAGTTTGTATTGGTAGGCCAGTAACATTTGTGGCTTTTCTATTGTTATTATAGTATAGTTATAGCATAACAATATATAATGTGCAACCATGCAACAAATAAATTTTAGATTGGCCGACAGAGAACGGGAACACTTAGAAAAATATTGTGAATTAACAGAACGTAGTATTGGCGATGTTTTGAGACAATGTGTTAGGAATTTGTACATCAAAGGGGCATTGAACCCTCTTGATGTACCCGTCATTCTTCCCGACGCTGACGCTAGCTTTCAGCGTGGGGCTGCTGACGATTGAAGCTCAACCCCAAACCACGAAACCTATTCCGGGTGCAGAAGAGGTTAAAACTTTAAGCTGGATTCAAACTAAACCTATAGGAAATGTTCAGAAAGTAAATGAAATTCTCAACAGCCAAAGAAATATCCACAGAGGAGAAGCAGAAGCAATTATTCTGGCCTTAGAACTTAATGCAGATATTTTGCTAATGGACGAACGAAAGGGAAGAGCATTAGCAGTTTCTTATAACTTAAAGGTAATAGGTTTATTAGGAGTTTTGCTGGAAGCAAAAAATTAAGGCCAAATTACTGCAGTTAAACCTCTCACAGACAGACTCATCCAAGAAGCAAAATTTCGCATAAATAATCAACTTTATCAAAGCTTTTTACGGCTTGCTGGAGAAGAAAAACTCTTAATTTTAAGATATTAAGAAAGACGGAATAAATATTGAAGAAAAAAATGGAAAAATAGCTTTCTAGAATGAATTTAGAGAAGCACTTTTTATAATCTTCATATCAAGCTGATAATTGAATGCTGAGGGGTAAATACTTACTTCACAACTTCGTTACTTTCTCTCAATTTACTAATCTCTGAAGTGCCACTCTCTTTCAACAAACTTTCAATATTTTTTGCCATCCTAGTTTGCTGCTCTAACTGCTTTGTTGAAGAGAATAAATCACCTAGTCCATTAATAATTTGTTTCAAACTTTTCCTAAATCTTTCATCCCCTGTTATATCATCTAAATCTGATGTCATTTTCTGCACATTTTCAAATGTTGCTCTGGCTGAATCTAATGTTTGCTGCAACATAATTATGTTTGTCTGACTATTTAGATCGGTAGAAATATCTCGTAAATTCGCAGAAGTTTCTACTGCATTTGCTGATAATATTTCTAAGTTACTAATAAATTCTCCTCTTTCTACTTGACTAATAATCGGACTTAAACTTTCCATTAGCACTGCTAATTCTTGAGTAGTTTTTTCGATATTATCTAAAGTGGCAACTAGAGTCGAACGATTTGTATTAACAATTGCATTAATCTGGTCTACTGTTAAACTAAATTTATTTGCTACTTCCTCTACAGAATTTGCTGAAGCGACTGCAGCAGAAGAAACTTTTTCTGTAGATTCTTTCATGGTTTGAGTCACAGTAGCTATTTGATTAGAAATATCATCTACTTCTCTATTTACAGTTTGAGTCAAACTATCTAAGTCTCTCTCTACTGTATTAGTTAAACTTCCAATTTCTCCTTCTAATGTTTGAGTCAAACTTCCAATTTCTCCTTCTAATGTTTGAGTCAAACCTCCAATTTCTGTTTGGATAATTCCCGTTATATTATCTACATCTTCTCTTAAAAATTGACTTAAACCTTCCATTTCTCTTTTAATAGTTTCTGATAAATCCGAGAGTTGTTTTGCTAACTTAGAAGCTTCAGCAGAAGCATTAGCTGTATTTTCAGCAATTATCTTCACATTATTAAATAACTCTGGGTCACTATAGAGGTCAATTAAACGTATTCCTGCTCTTAATAATTGCTGCATTTCTATTCCTGCTTCTCCCTGTAAACGGTCATTATTACAGATAATTATTTGAGGACAATTAGATGATAAAGCATTAGCAGAAATTTCTGATTCTGGTATTCTACCTCTCGGAATAATGTCTATTTGGGCAGTACCAATAAATGAGGATATATTACCTTGAATAAATACATCACGAGGGATAATTAAATCTTCTGGCTTAATTTCTAGAGTAATATCTACTCCATTTGGCCCTGGTTTGATTTCTACTACTTGTCCAACATTAATACCTCGATACCTAACTGATGTGCCTAACTCAATACCAGATGCACTTTCAAATTCAACTATGAATTTATAACTACGTTTGCCTAATTCTACTCCTCTTAGCCAAAGTATTAAGGCCCCAAACAAACCTATTCCTAATAAAGTTAATAAACCTACTGAACCTTCTCTAGTTGTTCGCGATCGCATAATTTCCCCAAAAATATGATATTAAAACGTAAAAATTTTACTTTATAATCAATAAATATATGGTATAATAACCATATTTTTTTCTATTTATCTCAATGTGGCAATCTTGACATTGGAGGGTTGCTGAAAATCCTTATTACACGCAACACCTTTTAACTTCTTTTGACTTCTGACTTCTGACTTCTGTAAGTCGCCAATCTGATGGCTCCCCTATCTGACCTAGTTATCCCGGTGACAAACATAATTTCTGACTTCTAAATTCTGACTTACAGCGCTTTTCAGATGGATAAACCACATCGTCATAACCAAAACTCCCTAGGGGCGTTTTGCTATCGCACAACTCCGTTTTTTCCTGACGGAATGCGGCAGCATGACCTTAGGAAAGTTGTGCGTAGCTAATGGCCATTCGCCCCTACTGTGGTCTACTGAAATGAAAACCGCTGTAATTAACTCACTACCTGGATTATCCCATCTACACTACCCGTAAAAAATTGTTGTACCAGAGGATTATCCACAGTATTAATTTCATCAACAGTACCTTCCTACTCCAGATACATCAAGCCAGGCAATTTCCGGCAAAACCAGGAAAAACTGTTCATAGCAGTGTGACGGCAGAACCATCGACACTGGCGGTATCTCGCAATGCTTTGAGGAAAATCCCCAAAGCGCCATTCCAATCTCTCGGCATTGAGTGACCGCACCTTATTTTGATAAAGAAATACGATTCTGTCTGCTGTGGGACGAAATTCTAAATTCTAAATTCTGACTTAATTAACCTGCTACCTGGATAGGCCCATCTACACTACCCGTAAAAAATTGTTGTACCAGAGGATTATCCACAGTATCAATTTCATCTGCATTACCTTCCCACTGAACTTTACCCTGGTAAAGAAATACAATTCTGTCCGCTGTGCGACGAATGGTACTATGTTGATGAGTCACCATAACATAAGTGCTACAGCCACCATCCACATATTGTATGTGACGGACTAGATCCTCAATTACAGTAGAAGCGATGGGGTCTAGGCCAGCCGTAGGTTCATCATATAATAATAAATCTGGATCGTTATGGGTACTTTCCGGATTAGTAATAATCGCTCTAGCAAAACTAACCCGTTTACGCATCCCACCAGATAACTCTGCTGGATAGCGATCGCCAATCTTACCCAAACCTACCATTTCCAACTTCTGGTTCACCAACTCCTGAATCTGGGAACGTAATAACTTAGAATGTTGATATAAAAGAAAACCGACATTTTCTTCTACTGTCAAAGAGTCAAACAGAGCTGCATTTTGAAATACCATACCAATAGTAATTGGATCTTTTAAGTCATCCATCCATCTAACTCTTTGCTTTCCCTGCACATAAACTTCCCCACCATCAGGAGTCAATAAACCAGCAATAATTCTGAGAACTGTAGATTTACCAGTTCCCGACGGACCAATAATAGCTAATGCCTCTCCACGATAAATTGTTAAGTCTGCCTCATCTAAGACAACATTTTGCCCGAATGACTTACTAACTCCTTTGAGTTCAATTAAAGGTTCATTGTTCATAGATTAGAGATGGACTTTTTTCCCAATATATTATATAGCACTAGGTAAATAGGGTTTGCTGAAAAAGTCTTTTTGTTGAGGTAGGGAGTATTAAGAGTCAGGAGGAACGGGGAGATGGGGAGATGGGGAGATGGGGAGATGGGGAGATGGGGAGATGGGGAGA
>NZ_JBNHEQ010000028.1:0-5238 GCF_050016015.1 Dapis hubbardiae BLCC-M172 | reverse complement strand
ATTATCAATTATCAATTATCAATTATCAATTATCAATTATCAATTATTGAAGACCCTAGGAAGCTAACTGAAATGACCGATAGGGAAGGTTTTCGACCAAGATTTATGATAAGAAATAAAAAAGCAAATATTATGGGAGTAAATAAATGGAAAATGAATTTTCTATTGGCCAGAAAGTCAGATTAGTAGTTCAACCAGCCTACATCAAAACTGCTGAATCGATGCCCATATTACGTCCCCCTAATGTAGTGCGTTTGGGTGAAGTAGGAACTATTTTAAGTTGCAAAGCAGGAAATTATTGGGCTATTCGTTTTGAGAAAGGAGCATTTCTGATGGATAGTCAATATATAGAAGCTGTGGCAGTTGATTCGGGAACTGCCCAGCCAGATCATAATACTGATGAAGATACCAATAAGATAACTCCGTCTTCAGAATCGTAGATTTAATTGAGTAGTTCTCCTAAATTACCAATAGTTTCTTTAACTTTTCCTACGATTTCGTTAATCTTACCTACATCAATGTGCATTTCTTCGGTAGGATATTTTTCCAGAACTTCTAGCACTGATATTCGGTTGTCATCTGCTGCTGCTAATAGAATGGCAGAACGTAGGGCTTTGTCACTTTCATAGTTGTGTCTCGTCTGAACTACTTCTGCGACACCTTTAGTTAAATTTTGACCTAGATTACTATACAGCACTTTGGCTAGGTTAGCAACATCAGCTCCTACTTCTAATGTCATTAATCCACGAACTGTATTAGGATTGACTTTTGATATGCCTAGAGCTTGAGAAATTGTTTTGGTAGTTTTGCCCGTTTCTGCAAATTGTCGTAGATCCTTAACTTTGACTGATGCTTTTATTGGGCCAAATAAATCTATGACGATTTTATTCGTGGCGATCGCCCTTTGATGGGAAAGCATTACTCCAGCAATAGCACCCACAATAATTAATGGACTACGGGACAGCAGATTTGATAATTGCATGGTTATATATTGAGTTAGATTTTAATCTAAGCTTGATGATAATATTTATTTATTTGTTTTGATTAGATTATAAACATTAAATTTAATTAGTGTATGAGGTTGGTGAACAAAAGTATGATTTGATAGAAGTCAGCAGTCAGGAATTATAAAGGAGCTTTTTCTGCATCAAAAATAGCTCTGATTTACACGTTATAAGTTTAGGAATTTCATACCGTGTTTCACTAACACCTAGTGTATTTAGTCTAGTAGACATCTCCAAAAATTAAAAATCAAATCAATTCTCCCATGGGAAATTATCTATTTTTTCTTCCTGTTCCCTATTCCCTGTTCCCTCTTTTCTGGAGATGTCTAGTTATTACTTTCTCTTCATAGACATCTGTAGAAATTGAATATTTCTTTTTTTAAACCATTGTAGGGATGTTCCATATAATCTCCCTAAATTCTTTTTGGGAAATATCTCTTCAATAATTGATAATTGATAATTGATAATTACCTCTACCTAAAAGGAAGAGGATTGAATAAAAGGAAAATTTTTTCTCTCTTAGTCGATTTGATATGGTGTTTTGCTGGTGCAAAGCTTTCCTATCGGAAAGTTGTGCGGAACGCTAAATGACCGCTTGTTTCTCCACGGCGAGTGAGAAGCTTTATACCTTGATTTTTCGGTAATTAATAAGAATCTTTTCTAATAAATCCTATTTACACCAATTCCATCAAATATTGCTACAGTCACGCCCCAGGGAACAGGGAATATATAACAGAGGATAGTGAAAGAAAAACTCGATTAAAAAGAGGAAAAAATGTTTGATTTTTATACTTTATGGAATTTAATTTTTTTTATTCTAGTAATAAATAATCAATTGAGATGTAACTGCATTTTTTGAATTTGATATTATCCGATCATTATCTAAGGCCAGATGAAAAACCTTAGAGAAAAATTTTACAAATTTTTATTCTGATAATGTCTTTTTGTGACCGCTATACTGTAAAATACCTACTCAGTTCCTCAAAGTCATTTCGACTGGAAAATTAAGATTTTAGCTATGGCTAAATAACTAAATTTTTTGTTACCAAGAAATAAAGTCTTAAGCCTTCCCTTTCAAGGGGATAAAAAAAGTTAAGTATTTTAAGATTTCAAGCCTCCGGTTTCAGCGGGAAGTACTGATAATGAAATCAGAAGTTATTTTTGTAACAGGGATTAGAGCAACCCACCCAAAATATTTCGCCTTAAAAAGCGTGGTTTTAGACCTAAATTATTTTGATAACTGATAACTGAAATGACCGGGCTGAATTTAATCAATATATATACCTATTGTGATTTAAGTAGTTAATTAAACTACTAACAACAATTTATCAGCGATCTCTACCACTAACAAACGTAGAGATAGTCACCACACTTTCAAATTTCTTGAAATAGATTGAGTGGTGTCAGGGGAATTTTTGTCTTTTTTTTAAATGTCTTTTATTTGAGAAACCTTAAGAATATGAAACAGAATAACTCAATCTTAAATGTAAGTGGTAAAATATTAGGATCCTCACTCTTTTTTCTAACCGCACTTGTACCTAATGCTTACTCCCAAACCAGAGTAGAAAATTCAGCTTATTACACAAAACCTAGTGTAGTAGACTTACAACAGTTTCCATCATTAGTATCCAATATTGCCCAACAAGTTACTGTGAGAATTTTTACAGATAACAGTGCAGGTTCTGGAGTAATTATCAAACGGGAAGGTAATACTTACACTGTTGTTACTAATCATCATGTAATTGAGAATAATTCTAATAAACTTTATCCAGTTATGAGTGGAGATGGGATAACTCATCAAGCTACCCTAATTTCTACTCCTCAAATAGGTAATCTAGATGTAGCATTATTGAAATTTACTAGCGCTCGCCCCTATCAAGTTGTAGAAATAGCAAAAACTAACCAACCCTTAGTAGGAGAAACTGTTTTTGCAGCAGGTTTTCCCAACTGGCACCAACCAAAATCTTCACAAATGAGTAGTACCCGTGCTTGGGGGAGTCGTGCTTTTCAGTTAACTTTAGGGTCTGTAGAAATGTTACCAAGTCGCACCCTCAGCCAAGGATATCAATTAGGTTATACCAATGATATTAAAAGTGGCATGAGTGGTGGACCGATTTTAAATAGTAAAGGTCAATTAATTGGTATTAACGGACGTTCAAAATATCCCATTGCTGGAATTCGAGCATTTCGTTTTATAGATGGCTCTCAACCATCTATTGAGCAATTCAAAAAAATGGAATCTTTAAGTTGGGGAATTCCAGTTTCTAGAATTAAGAATTAAGAATTAAGAATTAAGAATTAAGAATTAAGAATTAGTAAACTTACCTTTAGTTCTAAAATTTTACATTTTAAATTCTCAATTCAAAATCCTACTGATGGCTGAGTGCTGACTGCTTTTTTAATACTGGCTAAAAGTCTGTAGAAAAAGAATCCCACTTTTCTTCAAACCATACTTTTTCTCTTTTCCAGTTAGGATCTCTAGTTTTCTGCATTTGTAGGTTAATATTGTTTGTCACCTCATCAAGTTCACCTTGAGACAACCCACGTCTACCTCTAGTAGTAGAATCTTGAGTTAAACTCATACTTTTACCACTTGACAAACTATTAGCATTGGTACTCAATAATTGTTCTGAGGAACCAATATTATTAGTTACTGGTTTTTCTTCAGCTTTGGCAGGATTAGCAGTTAAGCTAACAGTGAAAAACATTGTTAGTGTTGCAGTAAATAAAGTTGAAGTAGTTTTAATTTTCATGGCTTTCCTCTTGACAATTAATTGAAATACTTGAACAAACAAATTAACGCTTTAGCGTTATTTTATTATACCGTAAATCAACCGTATTTTTACAGTTCACCTTGAGTTTAAAAATAATTTTGATAGTTGAGATAATTGCATTATAAATTTATTGAGCAAGTGGCTAAAACAGACACAAACTTAGAAAAAACTAAGCTATGAGTGTCTGATAAAAGCACCTGCGCATTATCTACATATTTTGATTTATTATTCCCCATATTCCCATATTAATAAGTTTGGGAGAGAATTTTACTTTAAATTAGGGATAGTTTTAGATACTACTCAACTAATACTCACTAGAACTTGAGAACCTATATAGTTAATAGTTATAGGTCAATAAAAAGAAGTGAAGAGGGAAAATTTATTTCCTTAGTTATTCCCTCAACATTTCTGTTAAAATAACTTATTCGTAGATAGGCTCATCACTAGCAGTACCTTGTCCGAAATCCTTAAATTGAGTTAGAATTTCTTCTGTTTTTTCACGATTTTCTGGCTTTAAAGTGAAGACTACATTCTCAAAAGTAGGCTCTTCTTCTGGGGAAACATAAACCACTTGCTCATGGTTTACAACACCAATTTGACTGATGTCTGCGAAAGTTTCCATCCCTAGGGCATAAGCAAGGTTAGTTAGACGAGTGCTAACTGCTTGACAACGACGGTCAGGAGTATAAGCACCTTTAGGATGGTCGGAAGAAAGAGTTGCAGTCCATACAATCATTGGCTTAGAGGAAACTTGAATAACTTCTCGTTTCACTAGGGGGTATCCGCCTAAAATTCCAGGCTCACTTGTATCCCGTGTTTCACGAACTATTTGAGGAACAGTCGCGTATTGATTTTCTGCTGCATTAACTGAAACACAGGTGAAAACTACTTTGTCAGTAGTTTCAAATTGTCCTGCTTTAGCTTCTGATTGAGGTAGAAAACCCCAGAGACCAACGGTTGCTAAAACACCTGCTAAGGATACTTTTAATTGGTTATTCACAATCTTGACCTCTGACTTAATATCTGCTTTGGGAGAGAAGTTCTTTGTTTCTTCTCCATACTTTTACAGTAGAGGATTTACTTAGGGTTGTCAGTAAGAATAAAGTAATATTTCAAAATAAGACTTTCAGACAAGAAGTTATCTGAAAGTGATAAAAAAGTAATATATATTAGCTGTTTGTCTACTGGTTTACTGTTTTTATGCGTCGTTTTTGCTTGAGATAATTTAGATATTTCTGAATACTATATTAACTCAATTTTCGGTTTTTGCAACCCTTAATATCTAAGTTTCTAGATTCATTTAATCTATATAAAGGTTGTAGCTAAAAAATTATATAAATTAAATGCACTTTAATTAGGGTTTGCTGAAAAAGTCTTTTTTAATGAGCGGGGGAGTAGGGGAGCGGGGGAGTAGGGGAGTAGGGGAGTAGGGGAGTAGGGGAGTAAGGGAGTAGGGGAGT
>NZ_JBNHEQ010000027.1:0-2413 GCF_050016015.1 Dapis hubbardiae BLCC-M172 | reverse complement strand
TCGGTAAATAGGTGGTCAGATTTTATCTAACAAGTTTTGGTTGATCAATCCCATTTTATCTTGGGGAAAGGAGAGCAAAACACTACAGTTTTTTTGGGGGAAATAATTGATAATTGCTAGATATAATCATCTATCTGAAAAGTCGTTAAATGATATTTCCCCATTTCACTATTCCATGAAATGACAATTATCCCGATTAGATATTACCCTATTATATTTATTCTCAGAATTTACCCTTGTTATCCCTCTCTACTCCCTACTCCCTAATTTGATATGAATAATTTCCGTTTTCATCAAGATACTATTGCAGAAGTTAAGCAAAGAGCAGATATTTATGATGTTGTTTCAGAACATATTGTCTTAAAGAAACGTGGGAAAGATTATGTAGGATTATGTCCTTTCCATGAAGAAAAAACTCCTAGTTTTACTGTTAGTACAACTAAACAAATGTACTATTGTTTTGGTTGTGGAGCAGGTGGTAATTCTTTGAAGTTTTTAATGGAAATTGGTAAGTCTTCTTTTAGTGATGTAGTATTAGATTTAGCTAGACGTTATCAAATACAAGTTAAAACAGAATCACCAGAAAATAGACAAGAATTTCAACGACAAATTTCTCTTCGGGAAAAACTTTATGAAATATTGGCAATAGCTAATAATTTCTATCAATATGCTTTAAAACAACCCCAGGGAAAAGTTGCTCTAGAGTATTTAAAAAATTCACGTCAAATTTCCGAAGAAACTATTCAAAAATTTCAACTTGGTTATGCTCCTAATGGTTGGGAAACTATTTATGGTTATCTGGTAGAACAAAAAGGTTTTCCTGTGGAATTAGTGGAAAAAGCTGGATTAATTTTGCCAAGAAAATCTGGTAATAGTTATTACGATAGATTTCGCGATCGGCTCATAATTCCTATTAATGATGTTCAAGGTAGAGTTATTGGTTTTGGTGGCAGAACTCTAACTGATGAACAACCTAAATATTTGAATTCTCCTGAGACTGAATTATTTGATAAAGGTAAAACTTTATTTGCTTTGGATAAGGCAAAAACTGCTATTGCTAAACAAGATAAAGTTGTAATTGTAGAGGGATATTTTGATGCTATAGCTCTTCATGCTTCAAGTATTAATAATGTTGTTGCTTCTCTGGGTACGGCGTTAAGTTCAATTCAAATTAAACAACTTTTACGTTATACGGAATCTAAACAAATTATCTTAAATTTTGATGCTGACCGAGCAGGTATTCAAGCTACTGACAGAGCAATAGGAGAAATAGAAAAGTTTGCTTATAGTGGGGATGTTCAATTAAGAGTTTTGAATATTCCTGATGGGAAAGATGCTGATGAATATTTGAGAGTTTATTCTGCTGAAAAGTATCAGGAATTATTGATTAATTCTCCTCTTTGGATTGATTGGCAAATTCAAAATATGGTAAAAAGTAAAAATCTGAGTCTGGCAGATGAATATGCTCAAGTAAATCAAGAAATAGTGAAAATTTTAACTAAGATAACTAATGATAGTCAGCTTACTTATTATCTACAATATTGTGCGGAAATTTTAAGCAAGGGAGATGCTCGGAGGGTTTCATTAATTTCTGAAAATTTATTAACTCAAGTCTTTATTAATTGGAGAAAGCTATTATCTGAAGATGAATCTTTATCACCGCCGTTACTCGTAGCTAAACAATTAAAATCTCATCCGCGAAATAATATAAATCTTACTAGGGCTAAGGAGAAAAAAAGTAATTCACAGCCAGTTTTATCTGCACCTGTAGAAAAAAGTTTATTGGCAGAAGCAGAGTCTTTATTATTGCGTATTTATTTACATTGTCCGAATTATCGTCAAGATGTCAAAGATGCAATGGAAGCAAGAGATTTACAGTTTAGTTTCTCTCACAATAGATTTTTATGGCAGCAAATTATTGCTGTAGAAAATATCTCGGAAAATGAAACAAATGATTCAGATAATTTAATTTCAAAGTTACAGGATAGTTGTTGGGAAATTCCAGATAAACTTGTTAATTTAGAGCATCTTTTTCATTTAGATGAAAAGACAAAAAAAAATCTCCTCCGAGCGCCTTTGGAAATTCGTTCTACTATAGCAACTATAGAATTAATTATGTCGATAAAACGTCGGAGTGCTATTTTAAATATGTGGCAAAAAATAGATTTATCTGTTGAGTCTGAGTTGGCGAAAAAGTATCAAGAAAAATTTTATTCGGAATCTGAATGGATTCAGGAATTGGAAAGGTTAAGACTTACGACTATTCAGGATTTAATTGAAGTACCTTTAGGAGAATTATAATATCGTAGGGGTTTGGTCTCCAAACCCAAGAATTAGGGTGCGTTTCACTGTTTTGGAGCTTCATAAAATGTATTGACTGTTGCGTATAGAGCAATAGAAGAAAAATTTCACT